>CAKZPH010000233.1 GCA_937138605.1 uncultured Ignavibacteriales bacterium | reverse complement strand
GCAGTTTCACTTGGTCACCCAATTGGAGCATCGGGAGCTAGGATTCTGACAACGTTACTTTATGAACTGAAACGAAGAAAAGCAAAGTATGGATTAGCAAGTCTTTGCATTGGCGGTGGTGAAGCTGTATCATTAATAGTAGAAAATTTAGCATAGGAGGAAATTATGGAAATAAAAAAGATAGCGGTAATTGGAGCAGGCACTATGGGCAATGGCATTGCTCATGTATTTGCTCAATATAATCATTACGTTTACTTGATTGATATTTCTAAAGAAGTTTTAGATAAGGCAATCAACAACATAACGAATAACTTAGATCGAATGATTAAAAAAGGTACTATAACAAATGAGATTAAAGAACAAACTATAAAAAATATAACGCCAATTATTGGTATTGAAAATTTTAACGACGAAATTGATTTAATTATTGAAGCAGTTTATGAAAATATTGATATTAAAAGTAAAGTTTTACAATCATTAAAGGATAAAGCTTCAGAAAATACTATAATAGCAACAAACACTTCTTCCATCCCTATAACCAAATTGGCAAATTTTACTAACAGACCCGAGAATTTTATTGGTATGCACTTTATGAATCCTGTTCCTATTATGAAACTTGTAGAAATAATCAGAGGTTATATGACATCGCAAGAAACTTACGAGAAAATAAAAGATTTGATATTGAAAATAGATAAAGTACCGGCAGAAGTTAATGATTATCCAGGTTTTGTATCGAATCGTGTTTTGATGCCAATGATAAATGAAGCAATTTACTGTGTTTATGAAGGCGTAGCAACACCAGAAAATATTGATACAGTTATGAAGTTAGGAATGAATCATCCTATGGGTCCACTTACATTAGCGGATTTTATTGGGCTAGACGTAGTGCTTTCAATTTTAGAAGTACTTTATGAAGGCTTTAACGATCCCAAATACCGCCCATGTCCGTTGCTAAAAAAGATGGTGGATGCAAATAAGCTTGGTAGAAAAACTGGAGAGGGATTCTATAAGTATTAGTAGTATTAGCCAAAACTAAAATATTTTATGTAGAATTTTATATTTACTTTTAGTGAATTGATCAGATTGTCTAATAATGTTTATTATGTAAACTAATAATTCCCTTTTATACTTACATTATATTATATTAAAGCGAATCATAAGGTAAAGAACAAAGAATATTAAAATAAAATACCAAATTAATTTATTACTTTTACTTCGTAACGAGTAAGATTTTCGAGCTAATGCAAACTTATCTCTAAATTTCTGCTCTTTATCTTTCTCTGGCTTGTAGAATCGTGGATGGTACTCAAACCTTCTATGTTCAGGTTTTTTCATTAACATAAGCTAAGCCATCTGTTAAAAATCTAGCATATTGTTTAAGCACATGAATTTTAATTGATTTCATATTGGTGGATAAAATTTCACCATCAGCATGTATATATAATGGTTTTTCTGACGTGATTTCTAAATTTTTGGTCTGAAAGTACATTACCTCATTTCTTTTAACATGTTTTCCAATTATAGCTAAAGGAAGTATTTGCAATAATTTCATTTTTGAGACTTTTTTAACTACACATACATCGAGAAGTCCATCATTGGGTTCAGCGAAGGGCGTCAATTTAAAGCCTCCACCGGCCGTCTTTCCATTTCCGATCGAGATCATAAGAAATTCATCTTCGTGAGATAACTCCTGGCTTTTTAAATTTATTCTTCGATAATTATAATTAACTAATACGCGAAAAACACTGATTAAATAAAGAATTATGCCTTTTATGTACTTTGTTTTTGAAGCTACATGGGCAACTTCTGCATCAAAACCTATTCCAAGGCTATTTACAAAGAATTTTGAACTTGTCGAGCCATCGAAATTACTAATGACTGTATAACCTATGTCTAAGGTATGTGTTTCTTCATTTATTAAAGTTTTTAAGTCATCATACAAACTTTTTTTAAGACCAAGAGTGTAGGCAAAATCATTTCCTGATCCTGTTGGGAGCACACCTACAATTTTTGATTTTGTAGCATAAGCGTTAATTAAATTATGTATTGTACCATCTCCGCCTATCACTACAATACGGTCAAAATTTTCTCCATAATTTTCGGCAAAAAATTTAATATCATCGGCTGAATTAGTGACAAGTAATTTATAATCTACTTTGTTTTTTATTAAAAATGATTCAATTTTGGGTAAGATTTTTTTTGTTCTTCCCTTTCCTGCAATTGGGTTGGCAATAAATAAATATCTCACTTGTATTCCTCTTATTTTTCTATTAATGCACTGACAAAATTTGTAGGTTGAAACGGTTGTAGATCTTCTAGTCCTTCCCCTACCCCAACAAATCTAATTGGTAATTTATACGTATTGACAATTTGGAATATTACTCCACCTTTTGCTGTGCCATCTAACTTAGTTAAAATAATACCTGTAATCGGTATAAATTTCAAGAAATTTTCTATTTGACTTAGTATATTTTGTCCCATAGTAGCATCAACTACAAGTAAAATCTCGTCTGAATCACGTCCTATTTTTTTATTGATTACCCTATTGACTTTAGTTAACTCATTCATTAAATCAATTTTAGTATGTAATCTACCAGCGGTATCAATTAATACTACGTCAATAAGATTTTTTTCTGCATAACTAAGAGCTTCAAAAACTACTGCTCCCGGATCTTTTGAATTATTGCTTGAAAAAATTTCTACATCTGCTCGTTTTGCCCAAACATTAAGTTGTTCATCTGCTGCGGCTCTAAATGTATCTGCGGCTGCTATTAAGACGCTATATTTTTTTTGCTTGAAGTTATATGCCAATTTCCCTGTTGATGTAGTTTTACCAGTGCCATTAACTCCAATTATTGTGATCACTTTAGGTCTGATATTGTCTAATAAATTTATATTATTAAAATCAACACCTGATTGCTTTAGATTTACTTGTTCGAGTATTGAGATTAATTCAGATTTGAGTATCTCAATTAAATCTAGTGAATTTACTTGCCCTGATTTTTTTAATCTATCCCTTATTCTATTAATAATCATTTCAGTAGCAGCAATTCCTACATCCGAAAGTAAAAGTATTTCTTCTACTCTCTCCAGATCTTTTTCATCTAAATTTTCTTTATTTGCAAATATATAATTTAAGCTTTCAATCAATTGTTTTTTAGTTTTGTTAAGACCTTCTTTTAATCTTTCAAATGATTTAATTAGACTTATCATGAAAATTTCTCACCAATCTTTGTCCGTAATTAACTAAACTTAAAACTATTAAAAATAATGTAATGTAAAGGACTATGTTATAAATAAGTTTAAACTTTTGAAATTCTAAAATGCTAAAAATAAAAACAATTCCTATAGCACCGACAGTTAGTTTACCGATGAAATCAGAAGGTGGAACTCTTTTTATTTTGCTAAAAAAAAATAAAGCCGCCATAATGATTAATAAATCTCTTGCAATAACAATAATCAAAAAAAATTCTGGTATAGATTTATTGAGGAAGAGAAAATAAGCAAAAACAATTACAAATATTTTATCAGCTAATGGATCTAAAACTTTACCAAGTTCAGTAATCTGATTCTTAATTCGAGCAATATATCCATCGAGATTATCGAGGATACTAGCAAGAATTCCTAATGATATTATATACCAACGCGTTGATGGATAATTTTGGAAGAGAAGAATTAATGGTATTATAAGTAGTAACCTGATTAAGCTTAACAAATTCGGAATTTTCTTAATGTCTGTAAAATTTACTTTTTCAGAGCTTATCATAATTTAACTTTCATTTTGATCCTTATGGAAATCGTTATCTATAGGAATTGGGTACTTTCCCGTGAAACAAGCAGTACAATAAAATTCTTCGCTTTTCTCAGGAGTACAAGAAATTAAACCTTCAAAAGAGAGATATTCGAGAGAGTCCACTTCTAATTCTTTTTTTATTTTTGAAATATCTCCATTGTGCTTGTTAGCAATTAATTCTTCTCGTGATGGGAAGTCCATTCCGTACTGGCATGGAAATAATATTGGTGGAGAGGCAACTCTGAAATGAATTTTGTTTGGTTTACCTTCTTTTAATAAATTTATTAATTGTCTTGATGTAGTACCGCGAACTATTGAGTCGTCAACAACAACTACATCTCTTTCTTTAAGCACGCCTCTTACAATGTTGTATTTTATTCGAGTAGAAAATTCTCTTTTGTTTTGCTCTGATTGTATGAACGTTCTTCCAATGTAATGACTTCTAATTAAGCCTATTTCGAACTTGCAGTTGTAATTCATTTTTCTCAACTGGTCGTTGTAACCTATTGCAATCGTATTTGATGAGTCAGGAACACTTATTATGGCAAGTTTTTTTTCATTTGTAGAATTAACTGGATTTTCTTCCGCTAAGCGTTTACCTAATTGCCTTCGAATTTTATCAACATTCTCATTAAAGACAACACTGTCAGGTCGAGAAAAATAGATAAATTCAAAGATACATTTTTTTGGTTTAGACTGTTTATTGTCAAGAAAAATGCTTTTGAGAGTGATTTGATTGTTCTTAATATTAAAAAAAACTATTTCACCTGGTTCAACTTCTCGTAAATATTCAGCACCAATTAAATCAAAAGCACATGTTTCTGAGGCAAAAACGTATGAATCTTCATATTTACCAATGCAAAGAGGCCTAACGCCATATGGATCACGACAAGCGTATAAATTATTGTCTGTTAAGATCAAAAGTGAATAAGCGCCAGTAACTTGATTTAATGCATTAAATATCTGATCTGTTTGATTCTCGAATTTGCTACGTGAAATTAAATGAAGTATAACCTCTGTATCGCTTGATGTTTGAAATATTGCTCCTTCTTCAATCAATTTTCCTCTTAGTATACGAGCATTAGTTAAATTACCATTATGAGAAATAGCAAGATTACCTGACTTATATTTGACAACAAATGGTTGAACGTTTATTAGAATATTTGAACCAGTCGTTGAGTATCTATTATGTCCGATTGCTGAATCACCTTTAAGTTCATCTGTAAAAATTTTTTCATCATTAAAAACTTCTGAAACAAGACCTTTTCCTTTTCTCAGGTTAAATGTCACGTTATTTTTCGATTTATCAAAAAAACTTGTAACGATTCCTGAGGCTTCCTGTCCCCGATGTTGTAAAGCAAGCAAACCGTAGTAAGTTAATGTAGAAGCTTGATTGTGTTTAAAGATTCCAAAAATACCGCAATTACTTTCAGGCTTATCAAAGATTAAATTTGAATGCATAAAATGGAATTTTTGAAATAGAACATATTTTTAATCTTAACAAATATAACAATATTTAATTCATTAATCGTTCAATCTGAACTAAGGAATTAAAAATTGGTATGTGGAATAGTGAAAAATTAGTCGGAACGGCGGGATTTGAACCCGCGACCCCCACTACCCCAAAGTGGTGCGCTAACCGGGCTGCGCCACGTTCCGATATCATAACTTAATATAAATATCTTGTAATAATTCTTTTATGTCCCTCAAAATCTTAAAGAACTCTTCCTTTTGGATATTATTCGATGTTAAATTTTCTTCTTTTTTAGGTTCAGATGAAAGATTTACTTGAGGTAATGATTCCAAATCAACAGGATTGTAATTTTGTAAAACCTTTTTCGCTCCGTCAATGGTATATTTTTCTTCTCTTAAAAGTTTTTTAAGAAATAATATTAATTGAATATCTTTATTGGTATAGGCCCTATTCCCTGCTCTGTTCTTTTGAGGTTTTAACTGTTCGAATTCATTTTCCCAATATCGTAAAACATATTGCTCTAAACCTGTAATTTTACTAACCTCAGAAATTGAATAATACAACTTTTTAATTGATAAATCCTTCATTGCTCTATTAAAAATCTCAACTCAAATATAAAAAAAATAAGAAATTTAATAAATAAACTTAAAGAATAATTTTAGATTATTCGTTTAATTTATTCTCTTTTTTGACGATATCAATTAATTCTGAGATGTCATTTAACTCGTAATTTGCGTTGGGATTTTGAGTATTAAAAGTATCACCATATCGGGCAAATGCTGTTTTCATGCCAACCTTTGCAGCACCAAGAATATCTCTTTCAGCCCAATCTCCTACCATAATTGCTTCCTCAGGTTTGACATTTAACAATTCAAGAACTTTTAGAAATGGGATTGGACTTGGTTTTCTCTCACCTGTATCCTCAAATGTTACAATTGCATCAAAAAGGTGCTGAAAATTCAAACTTGATAATCTTAGCCAAGCTTCTAAAGCTGGTGCATCTGATACTATTCCTAATTTCAGTCCAAGTTTAATTAATTGTACCAAGGTAGAATAAACGTGTGGATAAGGAACAAGTGATGCTTCACGAGCTCTACGATATGCAACAATTGCAGATGATAAAATCTTAAAGTCTATTTTACCAATTGCTTTAATTAATAGAAGATCAAAAACTTTCTGATATTCAATTCCTTTTTCACTATAAATTTCATCAATTAATTTATTTATCTGATCAGGTTCTAAGTTCAATCCTGCATCAATCATTGCTGGGATAGCTGCTTCTATAGCTCTGCGTTTCATTAGCATGAAGTCAACTAATGTATTATCGAGATCGAATATTATTGCTTTAATCATAAGGTTGAGTTTTCTATTAATTTTCTGATTTTTGGTTGAAGGTATATATCTTCCACGCCTATTTCATTAAGAGCTTCAGCTAAAATAATAGCTTTCCTTTGAGTTTGAGCGAGTTTATTTATAACAATGATTTTTTCGTTTTTAAGAATACAATAACCACCATTAAAATCACCCTTTTCAAACCGAACTTTGATTCCTTTTTGACGTGCAATATCGTTTAATTCATCCAGCAGTGACTGATACTCTTTCTCCTTCGCTTTCATAATTAAGTTTTCTTTTAAGTGGTTTGAAGGTTATTAACCAAAATATAGTTAAATAACATAGAAATCCAATAGCTGGAAGTCCACCAAGGGCACTTATTCTTTGAATGAGTAAGCTCAAAGCCTGGTTTGTATCAAACTCCGAAAGTAAAACCATAATTGCATAATTTGTATCTAGATATGATAAATAAACTTCAACTGGAAAAAAAATCGCAAGAATTAAAATTGTCATAAAGAGCCAACCTTCATTTTTCAAGTTAACACGTGAGAATTTTAAAAAGAGAACAGTTAATATTAAAGTAAGTGGATAACTTATAATTAGATACACATTTATATTGCCAATTAGAACCAATGTTTGTCTGAGGGTTTCGTAGGTTAGTTCGCTTTTTATGATCAATGAAAATGGTTCGAATAAAGTATAAGCAATTATTGCTCTATAAATGCTTCCACCAATCCAAAAAATGACAGAAAGTGTTAAAAGAAATAAAATTAACTTTGTCTTAAATTTGTCTATAGTCATATTAATAAAATTATATTGATATTCAAATTTAATTAACAAAGCAAATAAAATGAAAATAGCAAGTATAGATATTGGGACAAACACAGTTTTACTTTTAATATGTGAGGTTAAAAATGGTATTATTTTGCCAGTTAAAGAACAATTTAGAATTCCAAGAATAGGAAGAGGATTATTCGTTAAAAAAGAAATTCCTGAAGATGCGGTTTCAGATCTAGTTAAAATTTTACTGGAGTACAAAAAATATTGTGAACTGCATGATGTTGAAAGAATATATTGTATTGGCACAGCTCCTTTTCGTGAAGCCCAAAATTCAAAATATGTAATAGAGAGTATCAAAATTAAAACTGGATTAGAAATAAAAGTTTTATCAGAAAAAGAAGAGGCATTATATGCTTTTTTAGGTGGTATAAGTAATTTTAATGAATTCAATAATAAACAAAAATTTCTTGTTATTGACATTGGCGGAGCAAGTATTGAGATCACCACAGGTTGTGTAGATAAAATTTTTTACATGAGAAGCTTTCCAATTGGAGCAGTAAAACTTAAAGATAGATATTTTCATTACTTTCCATATAAATATGACTTAACGATAGTTTACAACTATTTAAACAAATTTTTTAATGAATTAGAATTTTATTTTAATCCAAATGAAATAATTTCTATTGCTGTTGCTGGAACACCCACCACAATTTCAGCAATTAAACTAGGTTTAAAAGAATTTATTGAGTCAAAAGTTGACAAGACTATAATTAATGTGGATTTTTTAACCAAACTAATCGAGAATCTTTATTTATTATCACCAACAGAAATTTTACAGACCTATAATGCAGTTGTAAAAGGTAGAGAAGACGTGATTTTACCTGGTGCAATCATTTTAAAATATTTAATTGAAAAATTAGGATTTCATGAAATATATGTATCTACACGAGGCGTTCGATATGGATTAATAGTTAAAAATCTTGTAAAACTGCAGGATTTTGAATGAGAGTTGGTTTTAGAAAATTAAGATTATCCTTTTGCGGATAATCAATATTATAATGTAATCCCCGACTTTCTTTCCGCAGACTAGCTGAAAAAGCAATCATGTATGCGACATTAATAAGGTTTCTTAATTCTAGAATTTCTTCAGAGATTTTAGATTCATGATACATTTGTTTGACTTCTTCGTGAATTAATTTGCAACGGTGAAGGGCTCGTGAAAGTCTTTCATTTGATCTAACTATTCCTACATAGTCCCATAAAATATCACGAATTTCATGCCTACTTTGAGAAATCAATATTTTTTCTTCTGTCGTAAGTTTCCCCGTATCTACCCAATCGGGAATTCCTTCTGGAATATTGTAAAGCTTTTCTTTTAAAATTTTTTCTGTCCTATAAGCGGCGTATTGAGAGAAAACCAATGCTTCAAGAAGCGAGTTACTCGCTAATCGATTTGCACCATGCAAGCCTGTCATTGCAACTTCGCCTGTTGCAAATAAATTAGCAATTGAAGTTTGACCATTCAAATCTGTTACGACTCCCCCACAAGCATAATGTGCAGCTGGTATAACAGGGATAAAATCTTTTGTTATGTCTATGTTTTTCTCAAGACATTTTTCATAAATGTTTGGGAAATTATTTATAATTTCCTCCTTATCTTTAAATGTCAAATCAAGATAAACAAACTTATCTCCACTTTTCTTTAACTCAAAATCAATAGCTCTAGCCACTATATCTCTTGGAGCAAGTTCAGCACGTGGATCATATTTATGCATAAATTCTTCGCCATTTTTCAGTCTTAGTTTTGCCCCAAATCCTCGAACAGCCTCACTGATCAAAAATGCAGGTTTGGTACTTCTATAGTCAGAATCACTTTCATAAAGTGCAGTAGGATGGAACTGAATAAATTCCATATTTCCAATGACCGCACCGGCTCTGAACGCCATTGCAAATCCATCTCCCGTTGCAATTGGAGGATTAGTGGTATGTAAATAAGCTTGTCCCAATCCACCGGTGGCAAGTAAAGTACATTTTGCAATAAAGGTATGGACAACTTGCTTTTCTATATCAAATACATATGCACCCCAACAATTAATTTTTTTACTTTTGAGTTTTTTGGGTTTTAAGTGATGTTCAGTTATTAGATCGATGGCAAAATGATTTTCAAGTAAATGTATGTTGTCTATTTGACATATTTTATTTAATAAAGCCCGTTCAACTTCTTTTCCGGTCAAATCTTTTGCATGTACAATTCTGTTTCTGGAGTGGCCACCCTCACGAGCTAAATGTAATCTACCATTTTCAGTTTTTGAAAACTCAGTTCCAATTTCTATTAATTTCTGAATTTCTTTGGGACCCTCTTTGATAACAAACTCAACTACTTTTTCGTCGCAAAGTCCATCTCCAGCATAGAGAGTGTCTCTAATATGTAGCTCAAAGTCATCATCGGGGGAAATGACTGATGCTATTCCACCTTGTGCATAATTGGTATTAGATTCGGCTTTATCTTTTTTTGTGACAATATAAACTTCAGCAAACCGTGAAGCTTCTATTGCAAAACGTAGACCTGCTATTCCACTTCCAATTATTAATATGTCAGTTTCGATTCTCATATTATATAAGATATTTTAATACAATAAAGCCAACTATAAGTAGTAGCATAAAAGCGAGTGTAAGTTTGTCTAAATATTTGTCGATAAAACTTTTAACATCAGGTCCTATAAAATAAATCAATCCAGCGACGAGAAAAAACCGTCCCGCTCTGCCAATCAGCGATGCTACTGTTAGTGTAACTAAATCAATCGTCTTGTTAAATCCAGCAAGGATTGTAAAAACCTTATACGGTATAGGTGTAAAACCAGCTGTAACAATTGCAATAAATCCATTTTCCTGGTACTTGTTCAGGACATAATTAATTTGATTTTCTACACCATAAAATTGAATGATCTTTATTCCTATGGTATCGTAAAATAGATAACCGATCAGATACCCAAGATAAGCTCCCATAACAGATCCAATTGTACAAATCATTGCATAATAGAAACTTCTCCTGGGATAACTAATTGCAAGTATTATCAATAATGCATCCGGAGGAATTGGAAAAAAGGAGGATTCAATGAAAGAGAAAATAAATAAAGCTATTCCAGCCGATGGTTTATGAGCAAAACTCTCAACCCATTCCTTTAATTTTATTAAGGTTTTTGAAAAGACTTTATATGTATTTGATATTGATTTCATTAATGTTAACTCATTTTGTTATAGGACTTAAGAAAGAAGGAATGCTCAAATCTTTCATTGTAATTAAGCCATATCTGGCGTGCAACAAATTCGGAATAACGTTCACCATAATTGCTGTAGTTGCAGTATCACCAAATATTCCATTCTCTATTCGCATGTTTATTGGTGGGATACCTTCAACAATAATTTCGTCGTATGAATTTTCAACTTCACAAGAAATCTCCAGCTCTAATGATATTATTTTTTTATTATTCTTAAGGCCAAAAATGCTCTGTTTAATACCGGCAATATTGCCTTTTTTAATATTATAATGTTTGGTTTTGATATTTCTACTTGCTAAGACAGGTTTAATAATTTCGGACCACCTGTCAATTTTGATTTTAAGAAAGTCTGAAATAAAATTTGCAGATTCACTTAATCCAACATGTCCTAATTCATTTTCTTTTGCAAATTTATTAAACTCTTTAGTAGTCAAACCTAAACCCATTTTTTGTTGCAAAGCTTTTCTTCTCTTATTCAAATCAACTTTTCTAGTGATTTTAAGTGACTTTAGTTCAGCACAAGTACTTGTAAGGAAAAGAGGTAAAATATCCATCACAAATCCTGGATTAACACCTGTGCCTAAAACGTGAGTAAAATTCTCCTTTGCTTTTGAATCTATTTCTTCAAATAATTTTTTGTGTTTTGCTAAAGGATAGAATAACTCTTCACAACTTGAAATCACACTGGAATGATTCTCAATACATAAAATAATATCATTTGCAATTTCTTTCAGTTTACTTTTTGAGGTTATGATTGTTACCTCCGGCTGAAACTCTTTTAATATAAACCTTAAATCATCATAAATTTTAATTCCTAACTTTTTCTTTCCAAGAAATTCTCCTAAATCTTTTCCAGCTTTTTTAGGATCAATATCTACTACACCTAAAAGTTGTAATGAGTCTTTTTTTAGAATTAATTTACAGGTATCTAATCCTATTTGACCCAGGCCTATTACTATTACTCTGATTTTAGATACCATAGATAACACCTATTAGTTTTTTGTTTATAATAAAAATTATTATTTGTGTTATAAGGAATGTACTGCAGACCATAAGTGCATAAATAATTTTAGACAAAAATACGCTTAATCCAATACAAAGTAATAGTAATGAATAAATAATTAAAATTGATTCAATAAAATAAATGATTATTGACTTTAGAGAATTAATCTCGAACATGCTTGGATTACGCGAGAAAAGGAAATAGCCAAATTGCATCCATTCGAGTGGAAATAATATGATAACACTTAAAGAAAAGAAACTTAATGAATAAATAAATATAGAAGACAAATTTTTTAAAGAAAGCTTTTCCCTTGCTAAGATCGAAATTACATTTTGCGTAATGATTAGAAAAGTTAAGTTAAAAACTAGAATTAGAACAGTGAGAAGAAAATAACTTTGAATTGAACTTAAATCCAGATCATAGACATTTAGGAAATGACAATGATAGATTAATAATTTTATATTCAAGAGTAAAAATAAGATTAATGAGTAATTCTTATGTTCAGCTAGAAAAATTCGTTGTAAAATGAATTTTGGACTAATAATCAGATATTTTAGTGCGTCACCTAAATTAATATTTACGATTTTATCTCGAATTATAATTCCGCAATTCATGCATTTATAATTTTGAATGAAATTTTTTTGCTTACAAGAAGGACATTCAATTTTTTTTAGCATTAATCGCCTTTTATAGTGACGAGTAAAAAATTTTTTTCAACAGGTTTGCCGGCTTCAATATTAATATTAATAACCGTTCCACTTATGGGAGCTTTTATCTCGTTTTCCATTTTCATTGCTTCAATAACAAGTAATCCGTCTCCTTTTTTAACTTGTTTGCCAACTTCAACCTTTATCCTTGATACAAAACCGGGCATTGGTGAGTGGACGAAAACCTCTTTCGATACCTTTGTTTTTTTTACTAATTCATTTTCAAAAAACTCATGAACTATTTTACATTGATATATTTTTCCATTCTTATATATAGTTATATTTCCCCTTTCATCCAAGTCATAAGTAATTTCTATGTTCTTCAGCCCTGCTTTAATAAAGAGATAATTTTGTGAAAGTTGCTTTATTTTGACGTCATCTTCAAAAATTTGTTTTTCTATAAAAAATTCTTTTGAAATATTTTCTATTAATAATTTTGTTTTCATCGTTCGAATCTTCTTTTTAGCCAGTTACTTTTAATACCGGAGTAAGTAAATTTATTGGTAACAGTGGTTTGTTTAGAGATATGATCCAAAATAAAAGTTAATTCATTAATTTCTTCTTCACTAATCCCGGCCCAGGAGTTTTCACCAATTTCATTTAATTTTTTCATGATATATTGAGTGTTAAACTTATTTAATCTAAAATCATCACTTTCCACCAACCAGAGATTGAACGGTATATTAGTTACCACGCCAGTAATAATTGTCTCTTTGAGTGCAGCTATAAGCCGATTAATTGCTTCATCTCTCGTTCTGCCCCAGGCAATTAACTTAGCAAGTATTGGATCGTAGTAGACAGGTACAGTGGAATATTGATCAATTCCTGTGTCAAATCTAATTCCTGGTCCGAACGGAGCACGAAACTCTTTTATTGTTCCAAATGATGGCATGAAGTTTTCGTATGGATTTTCGGCATAAATACGAGCTTCAATAGATGCACCATTAATAATTACCTCTGATTGTTCAAAGGAGATTTTATTACCCGCAGCGATTCGAATTTGTTCTTTTACAATATCAAAACCTGTTATCATTTCTGTTATGGGGTGCTCAACTTGAACTCTAGTATTCATTTCGAGAAAATAGAAGTTTTTGCCATCGAAGAGAAATTCTACTGTTCCAATGTTAAAATAACCACAAGCTTTAGCAGCTTTTATAGCTGCATTAACGACAAAATTTCTTTGTTCATCATTAAGTGAAACTGATGGTGCTTCTTCAATAATTTTTTGATGCCTTCTCTGAAGTGAACATTCCCTTTCAAAAAGATGACGGTAATTTCCGAATTCATCAGCTAAAACCTGAACTTCGATATGTTTTGGATTTGCTATAAATTTTTCAATATATACACTTTTATCTTTGAAAGCTTTTTCAGCTTCGTTTTGTGCCAACTCAAAATTTTGTATTAAATCGTTTTCTGTATTAACCACTCTCATTCCTTTACCACCGCCACCTGCCGCGGCTTTAATTAGTAAAGGATATCCAACCTGATTTGCAATTTCGATCAATTTTTCCTTTGAATCGATCTCGGTTTCTACACCGGGTACTATTGGCACGTTGTGCTTTTTCATCAATTCACGGGCGGCAATTTTATTCCCCATCAGTTTTACTGACTCGGATGATGGACCAATGAACTTTAAACCTGAATCAGTTACATATCTTATGAACTCAGAATTTTCTGAAAGAAAACCATATCCAGGATGAATTGCTTCACAATTCGTTTTCTTGGCTGCATCGACTATTTTTTCAAAATTCAAATATGTCTCAATAGCAGTATTTCCATAAAGTGGAACAGATTCATCAGCCAGTCGAACATGTAGTGCATTTGAATCGACATCGGAATATACTGCTACTGATTTAATACCAATTTCACGACATGCCTTAATTACCCGCACAGCTATTTCACTTCTATTAGCGATTAGAATTTTTTTGAACATATAAATCAATCCTTTAATTTTGCTATGGTCACCCCTTCACCACCTTGATCAATCGGTGCAAATTCAAAATATTCTACAAATGGATGATTTTGTAAAACACGATGAGTCACATTTTTAAGTATACCGTCACCTTTTCCATGAAGTATTTCAATGTTAAACAAACCGTATACTACGGCATCATCAATATATTGAATGATTTCAACTTCTGCTTCATTCGCTCGCATGCCTCGAACATCAAGTCTTAGAGGAATAGATTTAATTTCAACGGAATGTGTTGATGTTCTTTCTAAGTCTTTTGCAGGAAATTTGACTTTTATTAACTTGTCAAGGGCAACTTTGACTTTGAAATTATCAACTTGAACTTGTGCTTGATTTTTTTTGGTATCTATTGATAATATTTTCCCGATGGTTTCTTGTCCGCGAAATTGTACGGAATCACCTTCTTTTAATTCATCCAAACCATCTTTATGGATTACATCAACTCTTTCAATCAATTCTTTGAGTTTTTCTTTTTCTGAATGTATTTTTTCTTTAACAAGTTTTATTTTTTCTTTATTTGCAACCGACTCTTTTATTTCCCTTATTGAGTTTTCAATTAAACGATTAGCCGTTCTGATAATTTCTTCAGCTTCAAACAAAGCTTTCTTTTTAATAGCTTTTGCTTCTTCTTTTATTTGAAAAAGTTTTTGAGTGAAATCATCCTTCAATTTTTTAGTTTCTTCTTTTTCTTTCTTCAACTCGGTGATAAGCTTAGAATAATGTTGAATTCGTTCATGGAGTTGAGATATGTAACCTTCAATTTTAAGTGTTTCTTGTGATAAATTTTTTTTTGCTTCTTCAATTATAAAATTTTGAAGTTTCATTCTACTAGAAATTTCAAATGCATAACTGCTTCCCGGAATTCCCTGAATAAATTTATAAGTAGGCTCAAGAGTTTCTGAATTAAATTCCATCGAAGCGTTCATTAATTTAGGATAATTCGCTGCATAAATCTTTAAAGATGAGTGATGAGTAGTAGCGATTAAAAAACAGTCTTTTTTGATCATGTTTTCGATAATTGCTATTGCTAATGCAGAACCTTGAATGGGATCTGTGCCTGTACCAATTTCATCTAATAAAATCAGTGAATTTGAGTCGCTCTTTTCGTATATCTCTTTAATGTTTTTTATATGAGAACCGAAGGTACTAATATCATCATCAATGGATTGTTCATCACCTATATCAATAAAAACATTTTTGAAAAATGGTAACTTCGAATCGGGATGAGCGGGAAGTAAATATCCCATTCTTGACAAAATAGAAAATACACCTATTGATTTCATAAAAACTGTTTTACCACCGGCGTTTGGACCAGATATGATAATTCCTTTAATACTTTTATCTAATTTTAAGCTAAATGGAACAGTTTTATTATAACCTAAAGTTTGTATAAGAAGCGGATGTCGACAATCAATAAGTTCAAACTCGTTATCGTTTGAAAAAGAAATTTTATGTGCACGAATTTCTACTGCGTATTTGGCTTTAGCGTATGTTGCATCAAAAATGGAAATTATATCCAAATTGTTAATTAATAGATCTGCAAATTTACCAATATCTTGAGTTACCAAAGTCAAGATTCTGTTGATTTCCCGTTTTTCTTCAAATTGAAGAGAAACCAACTCATTATTTAGTTCTAAAGTTTCGGCAGGCTCAATATAAGTAGTATGACCTGAGGCTGATTCGGCATGAATAAATCCTTTTACCATTCGCTTAAATTCCGATCTGACAGGGATTACCATTCTTCCATCACGAAGCGTTACCAATTCATCCTGAATTAAACCATCTAAACTAAGTTTCTTTAATATTTTTTCGTATAATTTTTGTATTTGAATTTGCAAACTTCGATATTCATTTCTAATTCTTTTTAATTCTGTACTTGCAGAATCTTTTATTTCGCCATAATCATCAAAAATTTCATTAATTTTTCTTTCAAGAAATTTATCTTCATACAAATTCTCTACAAGTTTGAAAAGATTGGGTAATCTTGATTTTTGTTGTTGAATGGCTTGCTTAATTATACGACTGTTCTGAAGAAGTTTGCCTATATCAATAATTTCTTTTGGCGTTAGGGAAAAATTTTCAATCTTCGATTTACGTAGTGACTCAGTTAAGTTATTAATATATACTAAATTAATCTCTCCATATTCTTCAAGATAAATTTTTAACTCATGACTCAAATTCAATTTTAGTTCTGCAGATGCTTGTTGATTTGCTGGAATATCTTCTTGCAAGTACTTTCTACCAAGGTCTGTAAATGTATAATTTTTTACTTTATCAATGATTTTATCAAGGTCAAGTTTTCGAAATAATTCTTTCATGATAATCTATTTTGCATCAATCTCTTTTAATAAATCTAAAATGGCTTCTGATTCAGGGAAAATCTTTTTTACAAATGAAAACGTATTTGGGAGTAATTTATATGTGAATTCGTAATATTTCAACTTTTCCTTTTCTTCTTTAGATGGAAAATTGAATAGATTCAAAAAGATTAGAATCGCACTTAAAAACAATCCAATCTGAAAACCACCTAATATCCCTCCAAGTGATCGGTCAACGAAGCCAAGAACGGATTTCTTAGGTCGAATTAATTTAATGATCAATTTTGAAATCAAAAAAAAGAAAAGAAAAAGTAAAATAAAACTGAAAATTACCGCTATATCGGGCTTTACATCGAGAAATTTTATAATCCAAATCCTGACTTGAGGTGAGAAATATAAAGCAATTAATACTGCAGCGACACAACCAACTAAAGTTAAAATTTTTTTTACTAAACCGTCTTTGAATCCAAGAATAAAACCAAATACTAAAATTGATATGATTAGATAGTCTAAATACTCAGTCATTTAATTTAGCTTTTAATATAGACTGAACCACACTACCATCTGCTCGA
>CAKZPH010000232.1 GCA_937138605.1 uncultured Ignavibacteriales bacterium | reverse complement strand
ATAATAGAAAATTTATAAATAAAAAGTTCGATTAAATTCTTGAATTTATTTGTCAAGTTAAATTTTATTTTTTGTTAATTTTAATCAAAACTTTAACCATTGAATTTCTAATTTTAATTTGTGTTTATACTGTGCAATAATTTTGTTTTACTTTAGCTCAAATCATATATTTGCACCTACATTTTTGGAAAAAATAGGAATTATTTATGGCGCATCATAAATCGGCGAAAAAAAGAATACGTTCATCTGAAAGAAGAAGACAGATTAACAAAGCTGTTGATTCTAAAATAAAGACTTTATATAAGAAAACTTTAAATACTACAGAAAAAGAAGAGCTTGAAAAATTGTATAAAGAAGCAGTTGCTTTTATTGACCAAAGTGCTGATAAGGGTTACTTGCATAAAAATAATGCTGCGAGAAAAAAGTCAAGACTTACCATTCATCTGAATAAAACGACATCCAAATAGTTTTTAATTGTCAGTCCTTGATTTTTCGGGACTGACATCTTTATATCAATCTTCCAAAAAATTTTCAGCAATTTTTTCAACTTCTTTCCAGACACGTAAAATATTTCCGCCCATTATTTTTTTAATATCTTCATCTGAATAATTACGAAGCAAAAGTTCATAAATCAGATTTGGATATTCAGAGCAATCTCTAAGTTTTTCTGTAAGAAATAATTCTCTTACTCCGTTAAAATCAGAACCAATTCCAACATAGTCAACTCCAACTAATTTTACTATATGGTCAATATGATCTGCTACGTCTTTTGCAGAAGATTTTGGAAGTGGATTGTTTTTCCAATATTCGTTTTCAAAATCATCTGCGTATTGACTTCGTGGGTCAATTTGATTTTCATTGAGGTACTTGCTTATTTCATATTCATTCTGATGAAATTTTCTGTTTGCATCTTCTCTCAAGAAAAAATCGGCGAAGGGAATCTGAACTACTCCGCCAGTTTTAGCAAGTTCAATTATCATTTCATCGTTAATGTTTCTTTCAAAACCGGGAGTGAAATATCTGCATCCCGAATGTGAAGCAATGACAGGTGCTTTTGTTATTTTTATAATATCATAGAAAGTACTATCACTTACGTGGGAGACATCAATCATAATTCCAAGTCTGTTCATTTCTTTTATAACATTCTCTCCAAATTCACTTAATCCATTCCATGTTCTTACTGAATCGTTTGCTGAATCACAAATCAAATTATTTTTATAATGTGATAAAGTTATGTATCTAACTCCTTTTTTCAGATAAAAAGAAAGATTATCCAATTTATCTTCAATTGGAGAGCCGTTTTCCATTCCGAAAACAACGTAAATTATATCTTTATCGTTTTCATCAAGTTCACTAATGGATTTGATAAGTTTGAATTCTTTTTGCCATTTATTGAGAGATTTTTCTACTTTGTTTATCAGAAAATCAGCTTTTTCTTTTGATATTCCTTCTTCTGCCTGACGTGGAGATGTGAATATCGCAAGGAATACTAAATTTAAACCACCTTCTTTCGCTTTTACAAAGTCAAATTGATCATTAGGACTTTTCTGATAAATATCGAAGTCCTCGTGAAAAAGCCATTCTGCTAAATCAATGTGAGTATCTACAATAAAAACT
>CAKZPH010000231.1 GCA_937138605.1 uncultured Ignavibacteriales bacterium | reverse complement strand
CAATCTTTATTGTTAACTCGAGATTAAATATCGACTTTTATTTATCAATTGTAGCACTCTAAAATTTTCTAACTTGATTTATTTTTAGTATTAACTATTTACGACAGAAGAATTTTTGATATAATTTTTCCAATAACTTCAAAAATGATAATGCCCTAAACTAGTAGGTTCAGAAAAGTTGATTTATTTGTAAATAAAATTGCTGATAGTATTTTGTTTTGAATAATTTTAATTGAAGACTTTTTATTTCTGCAATATCATCTTTCGCGTCTGGATAAAATCCCCAGACTTTAATCTATAAAAGTAAATTCCACTTGGTAGATTACTGCCGTTAAATTCAACTTCATGTTTACCTGCACTTAGTTCACCAGAAATCAGGCTCTCTATTTCACTGCCTAAAATATCAAACACTTTCAATTCGGTAAAACCAGATTTCGCTAAAGTAAATTCAATTTTTGTTGTTGGATTAAATGGATTTGGATAATTCTGTGATAAAGAATATGTGAAAATTTCTTCGACAATATCAACATCAGTAAGCATTACGTCTATCTTAGCAACAGGTTCACTCTCATTATGAAGCCTATCCACGGACGTTACTATGTAAGTATATCTTTTATTAAACTGTAAATTAAAAGCATCGGTATAATGTGTGGTATCATTAGGTAATACTTTAAGAATATATTTTGGGTCGTTGATATTAATTGTGTCCGGTTCAACGGCTTTGTAAATCACATAATATTTTGGGGAATTCCCATCTGAAGCTGGTCCCGGATTTTGCCAGTTAAGTCTTACACTAACTGGATTGTAACTAGCACTTAGATTGATAGGTGGCAGTGGTGGAATTGAATCTTTCCACTTCATTGTAGGAGGTAAAGCTGGATAACGATATAGATTAAGTTTTAGTGAATCAGCAAAATTCTTAACATTATTACGCACATGTTTTGCACTGAAAAATGAACTGCCATGAATATTTGAAAAAAGCCTGTTAAATCTAATCTGGTCACATAATTCACTTGAGGGCCAACTTCCATTAGGAAAAGGATTATTACTTAACATATTATATGCACCGTGACCAATATAAAGATGACGACCGTTCAAAACCGTTTGCCACCATTGAGCTAATGTACCATATGGCGCAGCAGTGCGTGCAAATGCCCAATAAATCTGTGGCATTATATAATCAACTTTTCGCTCCTGTAACCATGCTACTGCATCACAATAAATTCCATAATATGCTTCGAATCCACTAGTACCAGAAGCGCTGTTTTTCCAAATTCCAAATGGACTCACTCCAAATTTTACCCATGGCTTAACTGCCATTATACTATCGTGAACCATTCTAATTAAAGTGTTAACATTATTTCTCCTCCAATCGCCTCTATCTGTAAAATTACCACGATATAAATTCCATGAAACACTATCTTGATTGGTGATACCTTCGTATGGATAAAAATAATCATCAAAATGTACTCCATCGATATCATATCTTCGTACTACATCCATTATAATACTGGTCACATATTCTCTTACTTGGGGAAGTCCGGGATCAAGCATTTTATATGGTGAATTAAATCTTAAATTCCAGGAAGGTTGTGTATTTGTTATGTGAGTTGAATGAATTGAGCTTGATGCTGAGACTTGAGACCTGTATGGATTAAACCATGCATGAAATTCCATACCTCGTTTTCTTGTTTCATCAATCATAAATTGTAGAGGATCATAAAATGGACTGGGAGCAATCCCTTGATAACCCATTAACCACTCAGACCATGGTTCGCGAGAATTAGCATAAAAAGCATCACATGATGGCCTTATTTGAACAATAACTGCATTAAAGTTACATGATTTAAGATAATCAAGATATGCAATGAATTCATTCCTTTGTTGAGTAGTCGTTAAAAATTTGCTCGAGGGCCAATCAATATTAGTAACAGTTGCAATCCAAACAGCTCTAAATTCTCTTTTGGGAAATGTTGATTGAGCAAAGCCTAAAAGACTCATTATCAAAATAATTGCTGAAATGTATTTAACGTTTATCATTTCCAAACACCAATTATTGTATTTACGTTTTATCTTGTTTTCAAATATAAATAAGAACTTGGTAATTTAATTTTCAAGAAATTCTATTGTTTGATAATGAGAAACTATCAAAAATTTTGGCAATAATACTTTATGAACTAAATCTTGAGGAAAGGTTATGCAGAATTAGTCTCTTAACTTCTGTAGGGTTAACTTCTCTTACTGATTTATTGTTTTTAATGGCAAGGGCTGCTAAAGCACCGGAAGCTTCACCTGTAGCTGATGATGTTGGCATTATTCTTAAAGCGCCATGAGCTTTTCTGGTAGCAGAAATACATCTACCAGCCACAAGCAAATTTTTTGCATCACTAACGATTAAAGCCCGTAGAGGTACTTCATAAAAATCATTCTCAGGCATTTCATCTAAACGACTTTCTTCATCCTTCTGTCCATGAATATCAATGCCATAACATCCTCGAGCAATAGCATCATCAAATTTTCTGAATTTTGTAATATCTTCTTCCTGAACTACATAATCACCAATAGCTCTTCTAGTTTCTCGCACTCCTACCTGAATTGCCGTTTCGAGTAAATATGAGCTTTCAAATCCTGGTATATCATCTCTTAAAAGATTCACAACCTGCCATACTTGTTCACGACCAATAAATTCAGCTTTAGTTAAATCGCTTGAAGTCGAACCATCAAGACCAAGTATATTAGATGTATTGAAAGATGCTTCACCTGACTCTGGTAATGTTGTGTAGAATATATAATTAACGTCCTCTGATAACCTACCCTGTGCAATAGCTTTCTTTACTGTCGAAAAATAGCCTGCAACTGAGATGATTTTCGCTAAATCAAAGTCAAAAGTCATCCATGAGAAAAAATCTTCTTTGTGTTTTTTTACATAATCCAGAGCTCGAACGAAATCTATTCCACCCATTCTAAAAAATAAAGTTAATGCTTGAAGTTTTCCTGTTTTCTCGTCGCCCTTTACATAAGAAAAATTTCCAAGATAAACTAATTGTGCATCTCCGGTCGTATCAATGAATACTTTTCCTCTAATTTCTATATCATAACCATGAATAAGTATGTTTAAACTTTTAATTCTATCTTTCTCACGATTTACTTTTATTATTGATGCATTAAGAAGCACATCAACTCTGGCATTTCTTAACAATTCAAGAGCAGCAAAGCGAAAGGCACTGGCATAAAAGCCGTTATCAATCATTCCTTTTCTCTTTATCATTCCTTTTTCTAATTCTTCAAAAATACCCCTTACAAGAATTTCATCTTTAATTGAATGTTTCATAAAGGGAGAAACCATTCCAGCCGTTGACATTCCGCCAACAAATCCATATTGCTCAATTAATATAACTTTAGCACCAAGTCTTCCTGCTTTAACCGCTGCACTGATCCCGGCAATTCCTCCGCCCGCTACAACAACATCATACTCGTTTTTAAGAAATCGAACATTCATTTCAAGTATACCATCTTCTTAATTTGTGAGTATGTTTTTCTTGTGTCGTCATTTACAGTCATTCGATAAAAATAAATACCCGAGGCATGTTCTTTTGGAGTGTAGGTTAATTGATGATAACCTGATTGCAAATAATCATTTAAAATATCACAAATCTTCTCTCCGAATAAATTATAAATTTCTAATTTAACATAACTATCTTTGAGAAGATAAAAACTTAAAGTAGTTGAGGTATTAAATGGATTAGGGTAGTTCTGATTAAGTTCAAAAGATAAATTGAAATTTTCTTTCTTAACATCGCTTGTGTTACGGAAAATTCTAATAGCATCAGCAATTACGTAACCTTCAGTTGATGAATAAATAATCACTTGAAATGGTTGATTTTCTATCAAAATAAAATCTCCAAGGTAGTTCCATACACCACCATTTTTTCTTTGATTTACAATAATTATGGTTGAGTCGTTTTGACCTGATTTGACAACATATTTTGCATTAGTTGCTCTATTGGGGTGCGCACTCCACATACTGTAGAGTTGAACTGTTGAAGTAAACGATGAAAAAAAATTCCATTTAGCATATGCAGTACTACCAGGAGGTAGAACGTAGTAATCATTCCCATATCGGTCAGGCTGAGATGAAGAAGTCCATCCACCATAACCGGAGAAATTGTTGTCAGAATTATCAATGATTATTTCCAGATAATCATTGTTATTGTCGACTTCAAAAAATTGAAATCCTGCACCTTCAAGATTATCAACAGTTTTAGCAACAACTTTAATTTCAATTTGTCCATCATTGTAAGATGAAAAATCAGTTACGAAAAAATTGAAATTTGTTGACTGATTTTGAATTAGTTGTTCGTTAATATAAAGTTTAATTTCAACTAAAGGTCTGGAACATAAAATGCTAAAGAAAACAGTATCTAATCCTCGAACTATTCTTTTAGGAACCTCAATTTTGGGAACGTTGTAATTAATTTCTGAAATGTAATAATTTGATTGAATGAGATTTTTATAGTTATTCAAGACTACAGGATTTGTAGTAAGAGAAAAATCTGATTTGTTGATTAGATATGAATTATAATTAAACCAAAAAATACCTTTCACTCTTGGGAAGTAATGAGATAGAAGTGAATAAACTTGCGTCATATGGTTGATGCAATAATCAACAGTGTTTCGCGGTAAGGGAGGCGTACCACGCCATTCTCGAGATGCAGCTGCCCATTCACATATCATAATTGGTTTATTAGGAAACTTGTTGTAAACAGCTGAAATTTTTTGCAATGCGCTTATGCCAGTTTCACCCATGAGAGAATCATAAACAGGACCCCACATGTAAAAATTCACACCGATCCAATCTACATA
>CAKZPH010000230.1 GCA_937138605.1 uncultured Ignavibacteriales bacterium | reverse complement strand
TAAACCGAATTGAAAAAGATAATATTCCATTATTTATCTTGCTAAATCCAGATGTTGATTTTAATAGATTAAATGCCTTTAAGTCGTACCTTCCTTTCGACTGGCGTAGCGCTTATGGAACAGCCACTCAGGTTTTAATTGATGTGAACGAAGAAAAAAGTAAATCTGAAATTTTATCTATTGATAGAATAAACTCTCTAGAAATTTGGAATTCATTTCCGCCGATTTTCAGAGTTGATAGAGAATTCATTGCAAAACCAGAATCGGAAATACTTGCATATTACAGGCTTCAAAACAATCGAATAAATCAACCATTAATTCTAAGTCGAAATCTAAATCGTCATCGTAGCATCGCATTTCTTGGATTTAATATTTGGCGGTTAAAACTTCTTACTGGACAAAAAGAGGTTTACGAAAATTATTTTGATCGTTTGATTAATAACATTATTAAGTGGCTTACTACTCAAGAAATTACAAAAAGGTTTTCCGTAAATCTTCAAAAGAAAATTTATGATATTAACGAAAAGGTAACCTTCATAGCGCAATTTTACGATGAAGCAAATAATCCAATTAATGATGCAGAGATTTTTCTAAATGTTTCAAGTCCAGATAAAAAATTGACAACACAATTTAAACCACTCGGCAATGGGATTTATAGCGTAGAACTTTCAAACCTAGAAGAAGGTGATTATGAATTTAATGCGAACGTACACTACGCCAGCAAGAAATTTCAGAATAAAGGGAAATTTACTATCTCTGAATCAGAACTAGAATTTCGAGATTTGACATTGAAAGAAGATTTACTAATACAAATGTCGCTTGCCACAAATGGCTCTTATTTCCATTTAGAGAACGCTGATAATTTTATTGATAACATAAATAAGAATCTAAAATCTGTAAAGAAAGAACAAGAAATTACAAGTGTCTTTTACGCATGGAACTCATTTTACGTTTTAATTGCGCTAATTACATTTCTCTCCATTGAATGGTATTTAAGAAAAAAATGGGGGTTATTATAACTCTTAAAAATATTTTTCACTCTGTTTTAGACTTTTTCTTTCCCCAAATATGTGTAACATGCCAGAGTAAACTTTATAATTCTAATTTTTCAATTTGCAATGAATGTGTCTCAAAAATTGAAAAAGCTAATCCATCGGATATCGAAAATATCTTTCATCAAAATATCAGCCAGTTCGGAACTATTGAGGGCTTCTTTTCACATTTCGAATTTACAAAAGGTGGAAAGTGTCAAAGAGTTATCCATGAATTAAAGTATAACAAAAAATCGAATTTAGGAATATATCTTGGAATTTTATTAGGTAAAGAACTCAGCAAAAAAAATTGGTTCCCTAACATAGAATTAATAATCCCGGTTCCAATACATTACATAAAAAAATTATCACGTGGTTACAATCAATCTGATAAAATTTGTGAAGGAATTCAAAAGGTAACCAATAAAAATTATTATCCGAAAGTGGTCAAGAGAAAAAAGTTCACTCAAACACAAACTTTACTAACCATTTCAGAAAGAATTAAGAATGTATCTGGAGCATTCAAAGTCAGAGACGTTAAAAAAATAAGAAACAAAACTATTTTAATTGTAGATGACGTTTTTACAACAGGTTCAACAGTCAATGAACTCGCAAAAACTTTATTAAACTCAGGGGCAAAAGTAATTTTTCTTGCAACTCTTGCGTTTGTTAAAGACAGAGATTTCACAGTTTATTAATATGCAGAAAATAATTTGAAATTGAAGATAGAGCTTACATTCTTTCAGGAGCATTAATACCTAAAATCGAAAGACCATTTTGCAGAACAATTTGAGCCGCTTTGCAAAGGGCAAGTCGCGCGCTCGTAATCTCTTCAGATTGACCAAGAACTCTATGCTCGTGATAGAATTTATGAAATAGTTCGGCAAGTTCGTGCAGGTAAGTAATTAAAATGAGTTGATCATAATTTTCAGCAGAACGTAAAACTACATCAGGAAAATTCAATAAATGTTTTGCCAGGTTAATTTCTTCATCCTCACCAAGAACAGATAATTTATCCGATGGTTGCTTTCCTTGTTCAATTGCAAATCTTAAAATTCCACAAATTCTAGCATGTGCATATTGAAGATAGAAAACAGGATTTTCATCGGTTTGTTTTTTTGCTAAAGTTAATTCAAAGTTAAGATGACTTGATATTGATCTCATCAAAAAGAAATATCTAACCACATCAGCGCCTACTTCATCAATTAATTGATCAAGCGTTATAAAATTTGCCTTACGTGTAGACATTTTAACAAGTTCACCATCTTGAACAATTGTAACAAATTGATGTATCAGTACCTTTACTTTGCGTGTGTCGTAACCAAGAATCTCGAGTCCGGCTAAAACATCTGGATAGGTCGCTATATGATCAGCCCCAAAAATATCAACCATTAGGTCATAATCTCTCTTAAACTTTTCAATATGATAGGCTATGTCTGGTAACCGATATGTTGGTTCGCCTGTCGATTTAACAATAACTTTATCTCGTTCTTTACCTAATTTGGTTAAAGCTAACCATAATGCGCCATCTTTCTCATAACAAATTTCTTTTGTTTTGAATTGATTTATTACTTCCTCAATTTTCCCTGTTTCATATAAAGAATTTTCATTAAAATAATTATCAAAACGGATTCCTAAACGTTCTAAAGTTTTATTAATGCCCTTAAAAATTTCTTTTTCTGCAAATTCCTTGAAGAAATTTAAGTCATCAATATTTCTAGTTTTATCACTAAATTCATCGAGGATTTTCTTGGCGATGTCAATAATATACTCACCTTGATAATAGTCATCTGGGAAATCTATTTTCTCACCGAGTAATTCAAGGTATCGCAATCTAACCGAGTCTGCAAGTATTCTCATCTGTCTTCCGGCATTATTAAAATAATATTCTCTCTCCACTTCGTATCCAACTGCTTCAAGTAAATTTGCGATTGTGTCACCAAAAACAGCATTCCTTCCATGACCAACTGTTAATGGTCCTGTTGGATTTGCTGAAACAAACTCAACCAATGCCTTTCTACCAAAATATTTCTTTAACTTACCAAATTCTTTTCCTTCATTTAAAACTTTATTTAATGAATTAAAGATGAATTCTTTACGAAATTTAAAGTTAATGAATCCGTTACCTGCAACTTCAACACAACTAAAAGCATTTTCAGAGTCAGTTAAATTTTCTAAAATCTCTTTGGCAATTTCTTTAGGAGATTTTTTTAATTGTTTAGCAAGTATGAAGGGATAATTTGTAGCAAAATCCCCATGCTCTTTAAAGTTTGGAACATTGAATGTGATTTTATCTATCTCAATAAAATCAAGTTTGGATTTGAGATCATTAAAGACTTTGTAAAGATAATCTTTCATCTCGTCTACACAATTGATACAGATTCATAATCCGTTTTAATTTTTTCCATTTTTGCATCAGCCCATAACTTTTCAATCTTGTAATATTCTCTGGTAATTGGATGAAAAATATGGACAACAACATCGACATAATCGATTAAAATCCAGCTTAATGCTTGCTCACCTTCAACATGCCAGTACTTTATTCCCTCCTCTTCCAATTTTTCAATTATGTTATCTTTAATAGCCTTAATATGTTGATCCACCGTTCCTGAACAAATTACAAAATAATCTGTGATGGAAGTTACTTTTCGTAAATCAAGTACAACTATATTTTCTCCTTTCTTGTCAATGATATGTTGAATGATCAAATCCTTTAATTCTTTACTACTCATTTATTTTTTCCAACTATTAGTTTTTGATAATCTTTACCAATTACAATCGTCACATCCTGTATTAAACTTTCATTCACATCTTTTTTTACTTGGTCTTGATGAATATTTAAGGTTCTTAGTACCTTTCTTAAGATTTTCTTGTTATTAGTATGGTCAATAATAAAACTTTGTTCTACATTACTTGCTTGATAATTTCCAGTAAATACAACGTCAAAATCTTTTTCTCTTAAATATTCACCAAATTTTGAAGCAAGACCTTGTATGGTTGTGCCATTAAGAACAATTACCTGGATTGCTCTGCCTATGTTATCTGATTCTTCGGAGTCGTTAAATGAGTGGGAATGCTTAATGTAGACACTAAGTCCAATTATTATAAAAAATAATAAGAAGACAAATAATAAAACATTAAGAATTGTGTTTTTTATTTTAATTGAAACGGACACCTTAGTTTATAATCACCTGAAAAATTTCACCTACCGATATACCAATCATTGAATCCTATTTCATCATATCGAAACCAGAAAGGATGGAAGTAATATGGATTTGTTAAATACATATATGATGGCAGATTTTTAAATTCAAAATTAATCAGTGTATTTTCACTTGGCCTCCAGTTTAAAGCCGCGCGATTGATGAAAATTCCACTGAATTGATTTTGATACTGCTTACCAAAAGAGTTATATGGTGAGTGGACCAAACTTATATCAACTTGCATTGATAAAGGATCGGAAATTTTATAAAACATTGAATTTGTGTAAACACCTAATGCTAAACCTTGACCTGCAAATGCTGAATAAGATAATGAATATGAATGACTCATTCGGAAATTTGCTGGATTAAAAAATCCAAACAGTAAATTACTCGTTTTAGGCTTTAACATGGCATCAATAACATTACCTTGCTGTGGCATTTGACTCTTTAACTGTGCGAATGAAAACGCCGTCATCATAAGAAATACGAGTAATGTGGCTATTTTTTTCATTTCCGTCCTCGCTTTTTGCTTTAAATAATTAAATTATTGAACACTTGCAATATATTATTTGTTTCATTTAGTTTCAAAAATAACCTCTGATTTAAGAACCTAAAAATCAAGAGACTTGAACAACAAAGTTATCAATAAGACGTGTCGACCCAATTCGAACTGCTAAAAGAATAAAATAAGCTTTCCCGCTTTCAAGAAATTTAACTTTTTCAAACGAATCTTTTTCAACAATTTCAACATAATCAATTTTGGCAAGATTGGATTGCTTTATAAAATCTTTAATTTTTTCTTTAATTAAATCAACATCAATCTCATTTCTTTCAATCAAACTTTTTCCATAAAGAAGACTCCGATATAAAATAGTCGCTTCCTTTCTTTCTTCTTTACTCAAATATATATTACGTGAACTCATTGCAAGTCCATCTACTTCACGAACTATTGGTCGAACCTCAATTTGAACTGGTATATTTAAATCCTTAACCATTTTCTGAATTATTAGAGCTTGTTGAGCATCTTTTTGACCAAATACAGCAAAATCTGGCTGTACTATGTTAAATAACTTTGTAACTATTGTGGTTACCCCTTCAAAGTGAGCTGGACGAAATTCACCTTCGAGTATTTTGCTAAATTTTTTCTCTAAAACAAACGTACTGAAATCTTCGCTGTAGATTTCACTAATTTCGGGAATAAAAACATAATCACAATTTTCTTTATCAAGTAATTTTATATCACGTTCTTCATCACGGGGATAATGATTAAAATCCTCATTTGGACCAAATTGAGTAGGATTTACAAAAACTGAAACCACACATACATCAGAATTATTTTTTGCATAACTTACTAAACTCAAATGCCCTTCATGTAAGTAGCCCATAGTAGGAACGAATGATATAACTTTTTTATTACATCGATGAGTTTTTAACTCTTGACGCAATTCCTCAACATATCTTATTATTTTCATGACAAAATCGATCGAGTTTTAATTTATAATAGAGTGCCTCTAAGGATCTCCATAGCTATGGTAAAATAAATAATAATTCCCGTAACATCAACCAGAGTAGCTACAAACGGAGCCGATGATGAAGCTGGGTCAAAACCTAATTTTTTTAAGATAAATGGAAGCATAGAACC
>CAKZPH010000229.1 GCA_937138605.1 uncultured Ignavibacteriales bacterium | reverse complement strand
CAGGCATACTGGCATCAAAGAGTGCCTACTAATGATGGTGGAATTTCATTTGGACAAATTGGAGCAATGTATCTAAAAAATTGTTCTGATTGATTTAATTTTGATACTTAAATTGTATAAAAAGGAGAATAGTTATGTGCTTAGCAGTCCCGGGAAGAGTTGAAGAAATTTATGACGGTGATAATTTGTTAAAAATGGCTAAAGTGAATTTTGGTGGTGTAATAAAAGATGTTTGCGTTGCTTGGATTGATGATTTAAAAGTTGGAGATTATGTATTAGTTCATGTTGGATTTGCATTAAATAAGGTAGACGAAAAAGAAGCCTTGGAAACTCTTCGTATTCTTAAAGAAATGAACCAACTTGATGAAATTGATTCAAATAGTGAGAGTATTTAATGAAATATCTAAAAGAATTTCGTGATTACAATTTAGCTCAATCTATAGTTCGAGAGATTAATCAAAGCGTTACTAAACCTTGGACAATAATGGAAATATGTGGTGGGCAAACTCACACAATTTTAAAGTACAATATTGATGACTTATTACCTGCTAAAATTACGTTAATTCATGGTCCGGGATGTCCTGTTTGCGTAACTCCATTGGAAATGATAGAAAAAGCTTTGTTAATTGCATCCAAAGAAAATGTTATATTCACTTCATTTGGTGACATGCTTAGAGTGCCAGGAGTAAAACATGACTTACTTACTATTAAAGCAAATGGTGGTGATGTTCGAATGGTTTATTCCCCTCTTGATGCTGTCCATATTGCTGAGAAAAATAAGAATAAGATGGTAGTATTCTTTGGAGTAGGATTTGAAACAACTGCACCTGCAAATGCAATGGCAATTTTAACTGCAAGCAAAAAAAATCTAAAAAATTTTTCGATGCTTTGTGCTCATGTTCTTGTTCCACCTGCAGTTGAAGCTTTGCTTTCAGGTTTTAATTCTTCGATAAATGGATTTTTAGCTGCAGGTCATGTGTGTACTGTAATGGGTTATGAAGAATATATTCCGATTGCTGAAAAATATAGTGTGCCAATTGTTGTTACAGGATTTGAACCAATTGATATTTTATATGGACTACTAAGCTGTGTACAACTTTTAGAGAAAAATAAATTTGTGGTTGAGAATAGATATTTACGCTCTGTTAGAAAAGAAGGTAACCTCAAAGCTAAAGAAGTCATTAATGAAGTTTTTGAAGTCACCGATAGAAAGTGGCGTGGTATTGGTTTAATTCCGTTAAGTGGTTTAAAGATAAGAGATAAGTATGGCGATTTAGATGCTGAAAAAATTTTTGAACTAGATGAGAAGATTGTGGAAGAGTCTGAGCTTTGTATTGCCGGTCAAATTTTACAAGGTCAAAAAATTCCCCCTCAATGTGTAGCTTTTGGAAAGGAATGTACTCCTGAACATCCTCTTGGAGCCCCGATGGTCTCAAGTGAGGGTGCGTGTGCTGCTTATTTTCATTACAAAAAATTAAGAATGGAAAACTAAGTAGAAGGTTATGTATGGATTTTAGTTTATCCTGTCCAATTCCAAAATCTGAATACGAAAAAGTCTTACTCGCACATGGCGGCGGGGGTACCTTAAGTCATCAATTAATAAATAAAATTTTTATATCACAATTCGGAAATGATTATTTAAATGTACAACATGATGGTGCAATCATTGAATTTGAAGGGGTAAAATTTGCTTTTACAACTGATTCTTATGTAGTTCAACCAATTTTTTTCCCCGGTGGTAACATTGGTGAATTAGCTATTAACGGAACAGTAAATGACATTTCTGTTTGTGGTGCAAAACCTTTGTTTATTTCTGTTGGTTTTATAATCGAAGAGGGATTAGATCTCGATGAGTTATGGAAAATTGTTTTATCTATGAAAGAGGCAAGTGAAAAAGCAAAGGTTAAAATAGTCACTGGAGATACTAAAGTAGTTGAGAAAGGAAAAGGTGATAAAATTTTTATTAATACTACTGGAATTGGATTAGTTTATGACGGTATTAATATTTCTCCTGAGAATGCGGAAGTTGGAGATGTTATTATTATAAATGGTAGAATAGCCGAACATGGTATTGCGATAATGTCAGAACGGGAAGGATTAAAATTTGAAACAAAACTAGTAAGTGATACAGCTCCTTTGAATGGTCTGATTGAATCTGTCATAGAGGTTTCAAAAAAAATTACAGTAATGCGTGACCCAACCAGGGGAGGTTTAGCAAGTGCACTTAACGAGATAGCGTTGAAATCAAATGTTAAAATCGAAGTTTATGAAAAAGAAATTCCAATTGCCGATGAAGTCATTGGTGCATGTGAAATATTAGGTTTAGACCCTCTTTACATTGCAAACGAAGGAAAAGTTTTAATTTTCGTAGATGAATCCGATGCAGAAAAAGTACTTGATGCAATGCGGAATCATCCCCTTGGTAGAGAATCAAAAATTATTGGAAAAGTTATTGAAAAAGGGAAGCCACTTGTAACATTAAAGACATTGATAGGTAGTACTAGAATTGTAGATATGATTTCTGGAGAACAATTACCAAGAATTTGTTAAAGATTTTTTTAATCATTGGTATACCCACCTTGTGACTTTAAATCTAATATATTTTCTTTACTGGTTTGAATTTCATCACATTAAAAACTCTAACTTCAAGTGTGAAACTTCAAGGCATCTCTTTAATTTTGTAAAAATGGAGATTAAAGTATGAACATTGAAAATAAAATCCACGAATTAGGCTATACACTTTCAACACCACCTAAACCACTTGCTGCGTACATTCCGACTGTCAGAATAGGAAACTTGGTTTTTACTGCAGGACAACTTCCCTTTGAGAATGGAAACCTAAAATACACTGGCAAAGTGCCTGAGGAAATTTCAGAGGAAGAAGCAATTAAGGCTGCAGAAATCTGCGCATTGAATTGCTTAAGTGTAATTAAAGCGGAAATTGGTGATTTAGATAAGGTTAAGAGGATAGTAAAACTTACAGTATTTGTAAATTCATCCAGTAGCTATGTGAAGCATCCTAAAATTGCAAACGGAGCTTCGGAATTTTTAGTGAAACTATTTGGAGATATTGGGAAGCATGCAAGAAGTGCTGTGGGTGTATCTTCATTACCTTTGAATGCCCCTGTAGAAATTGAAATGATAGTTGAGGTATAATGAGCCATAAAAAAAATCAATCATATATAAAATGAAGACAAGAATATTGTTAATATTTCTTTTCTTTATTAATCTAACCTTGCATTCTCAAGGATGGATTAGGATAAATCAACTTGGATATGAATGTAACTCACAAAAAATTGCAGTTTTTATTGCTAAAAAGGATTTAGTGATTAGATCGTTTGAGTTGGTTGATGCAATAACAAACAAAACAGTGTTTAAATCAAACAAAGTGACGAATACAGGTAAATGGTATCAATTTTTATCAACATATAGACTAAATTTTACGGACTACAATAGAAGAGGTGTTTACTACATTAAAGTGGGGAAATTCAAATCCCCAACTTTTCGAATTCAAGATGGTATTTATAATGGACTTGCTGACTATTTACTTAAATACATAAGACAACAAAGATGTGGATATAATCCATTTTACAAGGATTCCTGTCACACTCACGATGGATTTATCCTGTATCATCCAGAAAAAGAAAATGAAAGGATAGATGTTGTTGGTGGTTGGCACGATGCATCTGATTATCTACGATATGTAACTACTTCGGCAACGACAACTTTTCATTTGCTATTTGCTTATTACAAAAATCCTGAGGCATTTGGAGACTATTTTGATAAAGATGGAAATCCCAAACAAGATGGCATTCCTGATGTTTTGAACGAGGCAAAATGGGGAATAGATTGGTTGATAAAAATGAATCCCGCACCGAATGAAATGTATAATCAAATTGCGGATGATAGGGACCATCGAGGGTTTAGATTACCAACAAAAGATACAATTAGTTATGGAAAAGGGTTGGAAAGACCGGTTTACTTTGTTACAGGTGAGCCACAAGGATTATTTGCCTACAAAAACAGAACAACTGGTGTTTCATCCACCGCATCAAAATTTGCCTCAACATTTGGATTTGCCGGAATCGTTTTTGAGAAAATAGATTATAAATTTTCTGAACAATTATTACAAAAATCATTTGAAGCTTATCGATTCTCAAAAACTAAACCAGGGTATTGTCAAACTGCACCTTGTCGTGCCCCATATTTCTATGAGGAAGAAAATTATCACGATGACAATGAATTAGCTGCAATTATTCTATTTAATATTTATAAAGATTCTGTATTTTTAAGAGAGGCTATCGAAGCAGGAAGAAAAGAACCAATCACTCCATGGATTGGTAAAGATACAGCAAGACATTATCAATGGTATCCGTTTGTAAATCTTGGACATTACTTTATTACAAAGCTGGGAGATAAAAATTTATCCAATGAGTTTATTCATTATATTAAAAAAGGACTTGAATTAATTGAAAAAAAATCTCTTGAAAATCCATTTAGAATCGGAGTTCCATTTATTTGGTGCTCAAATAATTTAATATCAAGTATTATTACTCAATTTAGACTTTTTCATGAGTTGACAAACGATACAAAATATCTCGAACTTGAAGCGTCTCATCGTGATTGGTTGTTTGGTTGTAATCCTTGGGGGACAAGTATGATAGTTGGTTTACCTGAGTGGGGCGACTATCCAGAAGATATTCATGCTGCAGCTACCGTTCACTACAAATGGCGACTCGATGGAGCTTTGGTGGATGGACCAGTTTATTCCTCAATATTTAAAAATTTAATTGGCATAAAACTTTTCTCCCCTGATGAATATGAAGATTTTCAAACTGATTTTATTGTTTATCACGATGATTGGGGAGACTATTCGACAAATGAACCAACTTTAGATGGAACAGCAAGTTTGTTAATGTATTTATCTTTTCTTCACAATTTAAATGCTGAATCGATTCACAAAAACTCAAAATTCGTTGATGATGGAATTGTTCGTTTTGATTCTACTGAGAAGAAAATATATCTAGTTTTTTCTGCTCATGAATATGGAGATGGTTTATCACATATCCTTAAAACACTTAAAAAACATAACATCAAAGCATCATTCTTCTTGACTGGTGAGTTTCTGAAAAATCCTAAATACAGGAAAGAAATTTTTAATCTGATTAAAGAAGGCCATTATCTTGGACCTCATTCGGATAAACATTTACTTTATTGTGATTGGAATAAAAGAGATTCATTACTTGTAAATTACAGTACATTTTTTGATGATTTAAGGAATAATCTTTTAGAAATGACAAAATTTGGAATTCGGGCTAACATGGTTAACTATTTTCTTCCTCCATATGAGTGGTATAATCAGAAAATTTCAGAATGGGCTAAATCTTTGGGATTAACGATTATAAATTTCACGCCATTTACTTACACTAATGCAGATTACACAACACCTGATATGAATAATTACTTAAGCTCTGATGAAATTGTTAACTATTTATTTAATAAAGAATCTACGGGCTTTAATGGATTAAATGGTGCAATTCTATTGATACATGCTGGTACTGATGAAAGACGAAAAGACAAATTATACTTAAAACTTGATGAAATTATTATTGGATTAAAATCTCGTGGTTATGCTTTTGTTGTTCTTAATTAAAATTAGGTTGGTTAAAACAAAAGAGTGGTTTATTTGAAATTCACTCAAACAAAAATTCATTATTAGGGTGTTTATAGTTTTTAATTTTCAGGCTAGAGTATAGAGAGATATTTAATTATGTATAACGAAGAAAAAGAAAATTTAATTAATGAACTCAGAAATCAAGGCATCAAAGATGAAATGGTTTTAGATGCCATTAAAAACGTGCCCCGGGAGTTGTTTGTTCCAGAAGCTTTGCGACATCAAGCCTATAATAATGTAGCTCTTCCAATCGGGAAAGGTCAAACTATTTCGCAGCCCTACACTGTAGCTATTATGACTGAAGCTCTAAAAATTAGAAAAGGGATGAAGATTCTTGAAGTTGGGACAGGTTCTGGGTATCAAGCAGCACTACTATCATATCTTGGTGCGAAAGTTTTCACAATTGAAAGAGATTTTGATTTGTATTCAAAGGCGAGGATTAGATTAGAAGAATTACATTATGATGTAATTTGTCTTTTCGGAGATGGAACAATTGGCTGGTCTGAGTTTTCACCATATGATGGTATTATAGTTACGGCCGCTGCACCAAGCATTCCTAAAGCTTTTAAAGACCAACTTGCTGTAGGTGGAAGACTTGTAATACCAGTAGGTACAAGATCAACTCAAGTTATGCACATATTAACAAAGCTGGATTACAACAAATTCTCTATTGAAAAAATATCTGCGTTTCAATTTGTTCCTTTAGTAGGATTGAACGGATGGAAAGAAGAGTAATTGCGATTGTTGGATCGACTGCATCTGGCAAATCTGAAATTGCTTTTAGACTTGCTAAGGTTCTAGATACAGAGGTTATTTCGGCAGATTCACGGCAAATTTATAAAGAATTAAAATTGGGTACTGTAAAACCACCAGAGAACTACTTGAATGAAATAAAACATTATTTTATTGATCATATTTCTATATCTGAAAAGTATGATGTGGGAAAATATGTGAAAGAAGCCAAAAATGTAATAGAAAATCTTCATCAAAGAAATAAAATCCCAATTATTGTTGGTGGTACGGGATTATACATAAATGCTCTTCTTTATGGACTTTTTGAAGGACCTTCTGCTAGTGAAGAAATTAGGTATAAGCTTGAAAAAGATTTTAAGGAGAGGGGAATTGACTTCTTACTTTACAAACTCAAAGATGTAGATCCCATAACTTACGAAAAGATTGATAAAAATAATCCTAGACGGATAATTCGTGCACTTGAAGTTTATTACTTGAAGGGAATTCCTATATCATCACTTCATGTTAAAACAGTAAAACCTGAATACGAAAAATATGTATTTGGTTTGAAGTGGGATAGAAAGATTCTTTATGAAAGAATTAATATGCGTGTAGATATGATAATTGAATCTGGTCTTATTGATGAAGTAAAAAATTTAGTAAAGATTTTTGGTCGGGATAATCAAATTATTATTGAAACAGTCGGTTACAAAGAGATTTTAGGCTTTTTGGAAGGTAAATTAACTTTCAATGAAACCATTGAATTGATTAAAAGAAATACGAGAAGATATGCAAAACGACAAATGACGTGGTTTAGAAAAAATAAAGAAATTGTGTGGTTAGAAATTACATCTAATTCAGAGATGGATTCTGTCATTCAAAAAATATTACAAACTATTAGTGAGGGCAAATCTTATGAAAACAAAAATAAGAATAGCCTCGGGGCAGGGTTTTTGGGGTGACTTATTAGAAGCTCCATATTGGCAAGTTACAAAAGGTCCAATTGATTACCTTGTTATGGATTATCTTGCGGAGGTAACTATGTCTATTCTTCAGAAACAAAAGAAAAAAGATCCAAATTTAGGTTATGCTAGAGATGTTCCGGAACTTATGAAAAGAATACTACCCATATGTTTAGAAAAAGACATAAAAATAGTTACAAACGGAGGTGGAGTTAATCCATATTCATGTGCAATTGAAGTGAAAAGAGTTGCAGATAGTTTAGGATTAAGAAATTTCAAAATAGGAGTGGTGTTAGGTGATGATATCTTACATAGAATAGATGAATTTCTTCAGATGGGAATTGATTTGAGAAATATGGAGACGGGTGAATCTATTTCCAATATTAAATCAAACCTTCTGAGTGCTAACGTATATTTTGGCTCACAACCAATTGTTGAGGCATTACAACAAGGAGCACAAATAGTCATAACCGGAAGAACTACTGATACAGGTATAACTTTAGCACCAATGATTTATGAATTCGGTTGGAGTTACGATGATTATAATTTGATGGCTGCTGGAACTGTTGCTGGACATGTTTTAGAGTGTGGTGCACAATCAACTGGTGGTAATTTTCTTGGTGAATGGGAGTCAGTGGAAAACATGGCAGAAATTGGGTTTCCAATTGCAGAAGTCTATCCAAATGGTGATATAATTATTACCAAACATGAAAATCTTGGTGGATTGGTTTCAATTGAAACAGTAGCTGAACAACTTGTTTATGAAATTGGTAATCCAGAAGAATATATTACTCCGGAGTGTATAGCAGATTTCACTTCAATTCAACTTGAAGAAGTTGAAAAGCACAGAGTTCGAATTTTTAATGTTAAAGGTAAACCACCTACCGAATTTTATAAAGTCTCATGTTCATATTTTGATGGTTACTCTGCAGTTGGAACTCTAACTTATTCCTGGCCTAAGGCTCTTTCAAAAGCTAGAAAAGCCGACGAGATAATTCGTAGAAGATTAGAAATGCTTGGTTTGCAATTTGATGAAATAAGAACCGAATTTGTAGGATACAATTCTTGTTTTGGTAAACTGGCAAAAGAAATTGACGAGGATTTAATTAATGAAGTTGTATTTAGAATTGCCGTGAGAGGAAAAGATTATAACTCTGTGGAAAGATTTGGACGTGAAATTGCACCGTTGGTATTAACAGGGCCACCAGGTGTTACAGGTTTTGCTGGTGGTAGACCAAGAGCGAGTGAAGTGGTAGCATACTGGCCTTCCTTGATTCCTAAAAGTTTAGTCCAACCACAAATTCAAATTGTGGAGGTTTAATTATGAAAATAAGGTTGATTGAATTCGCTCATGGAAGAAGTGGCGATAAAGGTGATTCAGCAAATATTGGAATAATCGCTTACGACGATATTGGCTATGAGATTTTAAGGAAATATCTCACAAAGGAAATTGTGAAGGAATATTTTTCGGGAATTTGTTTAGGTGATGTTGATCGGTATGAGTTGCCAAACATTCGAGCATTGAATTTTGTTTTGCATAACGCTTTAGGAGGCGGAGGAACAGTCTCATTAAAACACGATGCGCAAGGTAAAACTCTTGCCTCAGCTTTATTGCGAATGGAAATTGAGATAAGCGAAGAAGATTACAAAAAGTTAAAATTAACAAAGAAAATTACAGTTTGAAAAATCTTCGTAAATTTGTAATTAAAAATGAATTGAAATATGTACGACGAACAGAAAAGAATTTTGGGAGATTTAATTTCACGATTAAAAGATTTAAGAGGTTATCTTTGACATAGATAATCGAATTAATCTCATCTTGGAATTAGAAGCAAAAACTCACGATCCAAATTTCTGGGACGATCAGAAAAATGCCCAAAGAATTCTTCAGGAAATAAAGAATCATAAGAACCTTACTGAAGAGTTTCAGAAAATCGAAAAATTCGGCAAGGATTTAATTGAATTAATTGAGCTTGCTGATTCTGGAGGAGATGAATCATTCCTCTCAGAGATACAAAATGAATTAAAGCAATTTGAGAAAGCTATTGAAGAGCTAGAATTTCAAATCATGCTTCGTGGTAAGGATGATATCAAGAATGCAATTTTAACTATTCATTCCGGAGCTGGGGGAACTGAAGCTCAAGATTGGGCTGAGATGCTTTTGAGAATGTATTTGAGATGGGCTGAAAAGAATGGATATATTGTTAACATTATGGATATTCTTGAAGGTGACGGGGCAGGTATTAAAAGTGCTACTGTAGAAGTTGTTGGGCACTACGCATATGGATATTTAAAATCTGAGAGTGGAGTACATCGACTTGTTCGGATATCACCATTTGATGCAAATAAGAGAAGACATACATCTTTTGCAGCTGTTTTTGTGATGCCTGAAATTGAGGATGATATTGAAATTGATATAAATCCAGCGGATTTGAAAATTGATACATTTCGTTCCGGTGGAAAAGGTGGTCAAAATGTAAATAAAGTTGAAACTGCTGTACGAATAACTCACATCCCAACAGGTATAGTTGTTTCCTGTCAGAATGAAAGGTCACAGCTTCAAAATAAAAATAATGCACTTAAAATCTTAAAATCCAAACTTTATCAATTAGAATTGGAAAAAATGAACCAACAGAAGTCGGAACTTGAAAAATCGAAAATGAAAATTGAATGGGGTAGTCAAATTCGTTCATATGTTTTTCATCCATATAATTTAGTAAAAGATCATCGAACGGATTATGAAACTTCGGATACGCAAGGTGTAATGGATGGCGAAATAAATGAGTTTATAAAAGCTTATCTAATGCAATTTGGGAAAGAATCAAATTAAAAGGGAGTTTATATGAAATTTCACACAGAATATTTGTGGTTCAACACGAAAAAACGGAGGGAATACATAAACATAACTCGTGAAGTGGAAGAAGCTGTTGTAAAAAGTGGAGTTAAAGAAGGATTTGCTCTGGTAAGTGCAATGCACATTACAGCTGGAGTTTACGTAAATGACGCTGAATCAGGTTTAATTCAAGATATTGATGAATGGCTGGAAAGGTTAGCACCTTATAATCCAAATTATAGGCATCATCGAACCGGAGAAGATAATGGAGATGCACACTTAAAAAGTTTGTTAATTCATCATGAAGTGATTGTACCTATCACTGATGGTAAACTTGATCTTGGTCCATGGCAGCAAATATATTACGCTGAGTTTGACGGACAAAGAAGAAAAAGAGTAATAATTAAAGTAATGGGTGATTGAGTTAGTTAAGTACATAAATTTTTTGTTTAAGAATATGTTTGGTTAATGGCTTAAATGATAAATTATACAGGTTCAATTGTTTTATATTTTTATGTGATAATTAAAATTGAAATGTTGGTTGTATCGTTTTAATCAAATTTTTCTTTGAAATTAATAAAAGCAATTTCGTAAATATTAGGTTCGTTGGGTTGGGTTTTATTTCCTCCTTTCCATTCTGAAGCTATTTCTTCTACACTTCTAAAAACTCCAATACCTGCACCACCATGGTCATCTTGTAATCCAACGAGAATTGTAATTCTTGTATCAGAATTAATTGCTCCAATTAAATCTTTTTCAAGTGAAAACGAAATAATTTCTTTTTCTGCGTCACCTAATGGATTTTTGATATCTTCGGGGGCAGGCGAATATTTTGCTATAACCTTTAACTCACTGTCACAGACATCTAAACCACCGCCAATAAATATTATTTTATTAAATGCAAGAGAATCTGGTAAAACATAATTTGAGTTTCTTCCTATGTATGTATTTTTTTCAGCAATGATATTATTTTGAATAGCAATCGCAATATAGGTTAATTGAAAGCCGTATTCGGGATGCCACTTTGGATCGACAAGATTTTCAAATTGCAGTGCGAAAAAGTAATTATTGTTAAACTCACCTATTTCAAACTTGTTTAATATAGTCATTCCTTCTTTGAAATTTGAATTGAAAGGTAAGGTATAATTGAATTTAGTTTTCATTTTACAAGTAGCAGAATGCAAGCTTTTAATTTTCTTTGGTTTCTTTTTTATATCATCATGAGTAAGAATTATGAATTCTGGTTTTTTAATTGATTTCCAATTTAGATTAAATTTTGGCTGAGCGAATTTAATTTCACTAGCTTTGTTGAATAAGTGGACAATATTCTCTACCTCATATGAGACTCTTTCTTTTTCTGCATTTCGATAAAAAATAATGGAGTTCTTTTCGAAAGAAATTTTTAATTCGATTTTGTCTTTTGGGTAAACTTCAAAATTAGATTTTAACCTAATTCCACTGTATGAAGTATATGATAATTTAATTCTTAATTTTTGCTTTATATCCGAAGCGTCGATTTTAGTTATAAACTGATTTTTGTTTTGAATGTAAGTTATAGGAATAGTTTCATTACCATAGAAAATATTAAAATTAACTTTCTCAATTTCCTCTGGAAGTGATGGTGACAAGTAAAGAGAAGAATTTATTTTATCAACTCTAACTCCAAAGTAATCTTCATAGAAATTTCGTATAAATTCAGACATTGACCATGCTTGAACAAACGTTCCGGAAAGTTCAGGTTCAGAGGCTTTACTAATTTTAAAATCTTTGTTTGCAACAGCATCTTTTGAAAATGAATCCATTAGTTCTGATAATCCACCAACACAACCTCTATTTAATGTATGATGGATTAATGCACCTGTTAACTTAAATGCTAAATCTTTTCTAAAATTATTAACAAGAGAAGATATAACAGGACCAAAATTCCATAACCAGATGATGCCGTTATGATATGCTGCATCTTTAACGTAATATGGTTCATAAATATGGTAAGGATGGAAATTTTCGTCCAGATATGATAAGGAAAGAACTCCATATGGAAAAACTAATTCAGTAAATATATTACTCAATATTTTCAACTGTAAATTTTTATCTTCGAATAAATCATTTTCATTTAATACGAAGAATAGGTTAGGGCGAACTTGTCTGTTTGCTTTATTATCTGGATATAAATGATCGTATATTAAAAAGTTAGTTGTGTCAATAAAAAATTTTATAATATTTCTTTTTAGTTCTTGGGCCACGTAGGTATATTGATTGAGACTTACTGTATCTCCAAGAAGCATAGAAATTTCAGCTGCGGCCTTAAGTTGATTGAACCAGAGTATCTGCACATCATTTGCACGATTTCCTCGAGGTGACCAAGGTCCATTCGGTCCTACGGCATCCATCCATGTTTCAGCTTCTTCGTGAACAAGAAAAAAGTTTTCATCACAGTGTTTTTGTAATGCAGCATCGGTTGCAAATTTTATGTAAGGATATATTTCGTGTGCAAAGTTTATGTCACCACTTGTTTTTATGAAATTGTTTGCTTGAATTACAAACCATGGTGTGCCGTCTGCCGTGTTATAAATGGTTTCGTTGAGAGTTATTCTGTTAGGAATTCTACCAAAAAATTTACTTTCAGGATTTCTATCTTGCATCATTGCAAAGGAAAGTAATATTTCCTTTGCATCTTCAAAATTTCCAATTAAAAAAGTAGCACCAGGGAGTGAAATAAAAGTATCTCTCCCCCAATAATCGTTAAACCATGGAAGTCCAGCATAAATTCCTTTCATTCCTTGATTGGTAATTAAAGCATCTAAAGAAACGATGTTCCAGTAAAGAGCTTTTTCCAGATTCGTGTTATTACAAGATATTCCAGTTTTATTCAATAAATTTTCGATTCTATCACACTTTGACTCTAATAGATTTTCGAAGTTTTTTAATAAACTTCTGTTTTCGTTAATTGAAAAGACGATTTTAATTTTTCTTGTGTCAAAGAATTCTATTTTCAGCGTATCAAAAAAAAGATTGACTGATTTAATTTTTGAAGAAGTTTCTATTTTAATTTTATTGTTATTCGTGTTCAGAACTACGTTGAATTCATCTTTTTCAACAAGTTTGCTGGAGTTTAACTTTAAAGTTAACCTTGCTAATCGTGGTGAATCGAAATTAAATTCCATCATTAAAGCGTTAGTTGAGTCAGGTAGAAAAAGAATTTCGTTGATATTGTTTTTATAATATCTGATCAATTTATACGGATAAACAACTGCGTAAGATTTTTCCCTTGGGAGAGCTTTATCGTTTATTGAAATGGAATAATCAAATAATAAACGTTGATTGTTGTAAGTCAAACCTTGCCATGAGTTTTTATTAACAGAATTGGTTTCTCCATAATAGAAGGTTGAAACTTTATTTGTAAAGAAAAACTCTCTCGATTTACTTTTTACAGGTATAGCAATTTTATCCACGATTTTCTCTAGAGCAATTATATCAGAAATTGGAAAATTCAATAGTATCAGAAACCAAATTGTAAAAGAAATACTTTTCAACATTTTTGTTTAATCTCAAAAATTTTATTTGTGATAGTGAAAAAACTAGAGTGAAAAGTTTAAAGTGGTCATTTTCTTTTTATTTTGTTGACTTCTCCGTAAGAATTTTAATCAGATTATCTTTGTAAAGTGCATCATATTTGCCAAATCTTTTTTCAATTTCACTATAAAATAATTGGAGAGGGAAAGGTTCTGTTAAATTTAATAATACATCAATCCCACCTAAGGCTGCTTTATTTGGAGAACAAACTCTTCTCAGAGGTAACGAATACATCTTTTCCGTTTTAATTGGTATCTCTAATGATTCATCATAGATAATGATGGTATTTTTATTCACTTTTTCAAACAATCTTTGGGAAATAATTTCATTTAATGCATCGCTCGAAACTATTATGAATGCAAATGGGTTATCAACGCCAGTGTAAAAAATTTCTTCTGATGAAATTATTACTTCCGATAATGAAAATCCGCTTCCCTGAGTAACAGGGTTATCGTTTTTTTGAGTTATGAAGAATCCCGACTGAGCTGCAACTTGACATAAAATTGCTGCACTTGACTGAACTTTTTCACCTGCACTCCCAGCAATAATTATTTCTAACTTTTCTTTGCCAAATTTTTTCGTAAAATCAATTTCTAAGTTCTCTGCATTAATAAAATTATTAAATAAATCAAGTGTTTTTTTATTGCTTAAAATTTTTTCTGAATATTCTAAACTAAATTCACTTCGAGTTTTTCTATTTTCTAGAATTCCCAGATGATGATCATGCTCTTCCGCAATTCTTTGAAGATCTTTACCTGTTAACTTATTTTTTTCCACCGCATATTCTGTACATAGTTCAAGTACTTCAACAATAGAAAAGCCATCATAAGAAATTGCATCAGCAAATACATCTACTAAATCTTTATCGGTGGAAATTTTTCTTGCAACAAATTGAGCTTTTGAAGACATAGCAACCTTACATAGATCAAGAGGTGGAATTATATTACCATATGGAGACGTTTGTGTGATGAATTCTAAAGGACTAAATGAGGATTGTTGTCCTCCTGTCATTCCAAAAAGAAAATTATTGGCAACAATAACTGTTACATCGGTGTTTAACAATGCAGCATTTACAATATGAAGTAATCCAATCATAGCTCCGCCATCACCAATCAAAACAATAGTTTTCAAATTTTTAGTTGACAAAACTTTATCTGCTAATGCAATACCTGTTGCAAAGGCAGTAGATCTACCATGAGTTGTATGTACCGTATGAACCTTGTCAAACAAATAATCGGCTAGCCCGATGCAACCTATATCTGTAACAAGACATACATCGTGAGGATTTAAATTTAATTTAATTAAAGCTTCGTCTAATTTTCTTAAGATATGTGTATGACCACATCCTTTACAGAAAGGCATTACAGCACCTTTAGTCATATAAGTGCATTCGATTTCTATGTTAATCTGTGATAAATCGTGTCTCATAAAATTTTCTCCAAAATTTCGTTAGGATTTATCATACTTCCAATCTTATTTATGCCAATAACTTCTTTACCTTCAAACAAATGGTGGACTAATTTACGGTATTGACCACTTAAATTTTCTTCAGGAATAATTATTCTCTCATAAGGCTTAGAAATTTCCTTAAGTTGACTTTCTGGTATAGGGTATAAAGCTCTAATTGTTAATCCAGATACTTTATTATTGTTTCTTCTAGATATTTTAATGACTTCTTTCATTGTTTTGGCAGTTATGCCAAAACTAATAATTAATGTTTTAGCATCTTTATCTTCGTCTAAAATTAGATCAACAAATTCTTCTAAATGACCATTAATTTTTTCTTCTAAATGAATTAGAACAGAAATCGTCTCTGGGTCGTTCTTTTTTAATTCGCCGTTTTTGTTATGAGCAGAACCAGTGGCAGTCACTTTAAATTTACCGCCTACAGGAGCAAATCTCGGAACATCGCTGAGAGATTTGAATTCGTACATTTGCCAATTGTTTGATTCAGTTGAGTTTGCGGAGATTGTATTTCTATCAATAACTGTTAAATTTTTTAATCCAGTATAATCAACTGTTTCTGTGGTCATTCCAATTTCTTTATCTGTTAGGATTACAACAGGTATGCGAAATTTTTCAGACCAGTTGAATGCTTTAACCGTTAATTCAAAACACTCTTTAGGATTTGAAGGATAAAGTACTGGGATTGTGTATCCACCACTTGTTATGAATTCAGAAAACAGTATATCACCTTGAGCACCTTGAGTAGCACCACCAGTGGCGGGTCCTAACCTTTGTACCATTGCTATAACAAGTGGGGTTTCTGTAATAAGAGCATATTGAACAGTTTCGACCATCAATGACCACCCTGGACCCGAGGTAGCAGTCATAGATTTAATGCCTCGCATTGAAGCTCCAACGCAGTAAGCTATCGCAGAGATTTCATCAGGAGCGGGAATAGCAAGTCCACCAACATGAGGCAACATATCTATCATTCCTTTATAAATACCTGATGCTGGTGTAATGGGATAACCCGCAAAAAATTTACATCCTGCGTAAATAGCACCTTCAGCAATCATTTGGTTCCCGTTTCTTAGCTTTATCTTTCGCTGATTATTGGTCATCTTATCTCCAACATTTGTTTTACAAAATTACGAATTACATTTTACAAGTTAAGTGATGTAAAGCAACGAGGAGTCAAATTAAACTTAAAAATTGCACTTACATGAAATTTGAATTTAGAGAATTTTTCTAACCTTTAAGTAAAATTTTTATATTTGTATTAACCTAATTTTTCATTGAATGACCTACTATGAACAATAAGCTTATAAATTTGAAATCTCACCTTTGCATCGGATTAGATATTTACCCTGAGCTTTTACCATCTTACATCACATTTAAGAAGGGTTTTGTTGAGTATTTTTTGGAAGGAGTAATTGAATCAACTTGTGAAATTGTTTCAGCCTATAAATTTAATCTCGCCTTTTTTGAGTCGATGGGAAGTTATGGATTAAAAGTTTTAGAAGACATTTTACCCAAAATTCCTACGACAGTTCAAAAAATTGGTGATGCCAAAAGAGGCGATATAAACTCTTCATCAAAAATGTATGCTAAGGGATTGTATGAACATTTTAGATTTGACGCAATAACCTTAAATCCATTACTCGGTTATGATTCACTTGAGCCTTTCTTCCGTTACCTCAATAAAACAAATTACATATTGACATTAACTTCTAATCAAGGTGCAAAGGATTTTCAAAAGCAAAAATTAGCTTCTGGTAAAACACTATTTGAAGATATTCTCTCAAAAATACTACAATGGAATAAAAAACATAAAAATCTTGGAGTAGTTTTTGGCGCAACAAATTTGAAGGAGTTTAAATATCTTGATGAGTCACTAGCTAACGTTCCGCTTCTAATACCGGGCATTGGTCATCAGGGAGGGGATTTAGAATCTGTCTTAAAACGGCTTAAGAAGAATAAAATTAATAAATTTTTAATCACATCAAGTCGATCTATACTTTATGCAAATCTTGATGGAGACTTTAGAAAGTGTATTAAGCAAAACGCATCAAAACTTAATAATTTAATCTTAGATATTTATTACCAGTGAGCAACCTTATTAAAATCAAAGAAAAGTTTCTTTACCATATTTGGGAAAATAAAAAATTTACTACAAACAAATTTTTTGGTTTAAAAGGTGAAGAAATTGAAATAATTGACGTTGGTGTAAGAAATGAAAGTGGTGATGGGCCGGATTATCACAATGCTAGAATCACAATAGCCGGAATTAAGTACGTTGGCGATGTAGAAATTGATACATGCATAAGTGATTGGGCAACACATGAGCATAATAAAAACGATAAGTATAATCGCGTAATCCTTCATGTCTTTTTCAATAGAGACTTAAAAGATTTTTATCCTCGCACTAAATCTGGAAGGGTAATCCCAGCTCTTAACTTATGTTCGTACATCGAAGATGATCTAAGAAAAGCCATACGAGAAGCAGTCTCTCTTGAAAAAGACCATAGGTTAAAAGGAATACCATGTCAATATAAAGAATTGCAAACGACCGTCGATAAGAAATTGACTTTTTTAAGGGAACTTGGAATTAGAAGGTTTGAAAAAAAATGCAGTCGTATTCTACAACGGCTCAAGGAAATTTATTTTGAAGATTTGCTCAAAAATCAGCTTAAGGAACCTAGTGTAAGATACAATCCAAATGAGGATTTTTACAATCGCGAATTTAAAGCGTCGGACTTCAAAAAGGCGTCGCTATGGGAACAGCTCTTTTATGAATTACTTTTTGAAGCCCTTGGTTATTCAAAAAATAAAGATATATCTAGAAAGTTAGCTGAAGAGGTTGAGTTAGATTTTCTTAAAAAATTCATTAATAAACAAAATTTTATTCAAGAAGCTGAGTGTGTTTTCTTTTATGTGTCGGGATTAACGCCTAAGCCTAACGAATGTTTAGGTGAAACGTTAGGATATGTGAAGAATATTCATAATTTCTGGCAGCGAGTTAAAGACAATTTTAAAGGCTCCTTACTTGAAGGTTCAAAATGGCATTTCTTTCAACTGAGACCACAGAATTTTCCGACCATAAGATTAGCAGGAGGAGTTAGGCTTCTTTATGAATTGCTGTATAATAATTTGCTGGGGAAAATTTTTTCCGCATTCGAAAAAATAGAAAATTCGCCACAAATGGTTAAAACCTGTAAATCTCTTTTGATCGTCAATGCAGATGGTTTTTGGAAATATTATTATCATTTCAATAAAAAGAATGACGTACCATTTAAAACATTTATAGGTGTAGCACGTGCAGAAGAAATTGTAGTAAATGTTTTATTACCATTTATTCGTGTATTTTATGATATTTTTGGCAAAAAGAAGGAATCGACCAGGGTTATGAATGTTTATAAAACAATGATGCAAACTACAGATAATCAAATTGCAATTGATATTGCAAATGCGTTGCAGCTTCCAACTATTGTACATCAAAGTGTTTTTTATCAAGGTCTGATTGAATTGTTCAGAGAATATTGTAGTAAGAAAAAATGTAGTGTTTGTGAGATTAGTTCACCTGTAGGAGAAGAATGTAGTTAGTTTCCTTCACTGTTAAGTTTTTTCAATTCATCCCTAATTTTTGCAGCCCTTTCGTATTCTTCCTTTTCAATTGCTTCTTTTAATTGTGCTTGAAGCTGTGAAATTCTACTTTCTTTACTTCGTGGAGGTGATGATTTTTCCTCATTTTTTTCTTTGGGTTCTTTATAATTAAATATTTCTTTATCTTCTTCCTCATCCTCTTCTTCGTAATCAATTGATTTTTCTATAGACTTCTCAATTTCAGGATCAATTTCAAATCCTGCTTCACGGAGAACCAACTCATTAACAAAGATGGGGCATTTATAACGAACGGATAAGGCAATTGCATCACTAGGACGTGAATCGATTTCCTGTGTCATTGATGAAATGTCAAGAATTAACTTTGCATAGAATGTGTTATCTCTTAGTTCGTCAATTATAATTTCCACAAGTGTTGCACCAAGTGCTTCAATTAAATTAATCATCAAATCGTGAGTGAGTGGTCGAGGGGGTTTAATTCCATCTATAGCCATGGCAATTGATTGTGCTTCAAATGCGCCAATAATTATTGGTAACCTTCGATTGCCATGTGATTCTTTTAAGATTAGTGCATAAGCTCCTGTACCTGTTGGAGCTTGATGCAAACCTGCTATTTCAACCTGTATCTTTTCCACGACTATTCCAAATATTTTTTTAATTCATTCTTCAGTTTTGGCAGAATTTCAAGAACATCGCCAACTATACCGTAATCAGCAACCTGGAAAATTGGTGCGTCCTTGTCTTTATTTATTGCTACGATGCATTTTGAAGAAGACATTCCAGCAAGATGTTGTATTGCACCAGAAATTCCGCAAGCAATATACAATTTTGGTGAAACAGTTTTTCCAGTTTGTCCAACCTGTTCTGAATGAGGTCTCCAACCTGCATCAACAACCGCACGAGATGCTCCAACTGCACCACCTATTAGTTGAGCAAGTTCTTCAAGCAAATAAAAATTCTCCGGGCCTTTCATCCCTCTTCCACCTGAAACAATTATATCGGCTTCAGCAACATCTAATTTTCCTTCTGCCTTTTCAAAATCAATAACCATACTTCTTAAATCAAGTTGTTCATCATTTATTTCATTAATTATAACATTCGTTTGAACACGATAACCATCATCAGTTAAAGAAACTGAATTGGGGCGTAATGTAAAAACTTTAACTTCTGAATTCAAAGAAAAGTTCATTAAGGCTTTCCCTGCAAAAATTGGTCTTTCTGCTATCAAATTCCCATTGTTTATAGTTAGAGATGTGCAATCAGCACCATAACCAGCATCTAATTTTGCTGCTACAATTGGAGCTAAATCTTTTCCAAGTGCTGTGTGCGAAAAAAGCAGAATATTATATCCTCTCTCTTTAGCAAAATCATAGACAAGTTTTGAATAAGCAGTGGATGAATAATTTTTCAATTTTGAATTTTTTAAGTGAACAACGTTAGTCAGTCCATGTTCTTCTAATGAATTTATGTTGGTAATTTCATCCCCGATTAATAAACCTGTTACTTCACAATTAATTTCTTTTGATAAACTGAATCCTTTTCTTGCCGGTTCAAATGATTGTTTTTTTATTAATCCGTTTCTTTGTTCAAGAAAAACTAAAATTTTGTTCGACATAGTAAATACTCCATTAAATTACTTTTGCTTCTTCTCTTAATAAGCGAACAAGTTCAGATATTGATGCATCTTCAGAATCGAATATTCGGGATTTCCTTTTAGAATCAGGCAATCTGAGTTCATTGACAGATAGTTTATTTTGTGAAGCATCGAAAGTAGCTTCTTCAATTGGTTTCGATTTAGCAGCCATAATTCCTTTAATTGAAGCATAACGAGGTTCGTTCAATCCTTTTTGAGCAGTGATTATTGCTGGTAAAGTTGATTCAACGATTTCGAGACCTCCTTCAACTTCTCGCTTGGCTTTTAATTTACCATCAGAAAATTCTAAACTAACTACAGTTGAAATTGACGGTAAATTGAGTAGTTCTGCAAGCATTTGTGCGACTGCAGAGCTGTCATAATCGACAGACTGTTTTCCACAAAAGACTACATCTGGTTTTAATTCGGATATCTTTGTTGCTAATGCTTTAGCTACAGTTAATGAATCGACGTTAAGATCTCCTTTAATCAATATGCCTTTATCAGCTCCCATTGCCAAGGCTTTTTTGATTGATTCTTTTGCACCATCATTTCCATAAGATACAATAATAACATTACCTCCAAATTTTTCTTTAGTTCGTAATCCTTCTTCTATTGCGAATTCATCATAAGGGTTTATGACGAATGAAACGCCTGCAGGATCAATTGATTTACGGTCTGATGAAATTTTTATTTTTGTTGCAGTATCTGGAACATGACTAAGAGTAACTACTATCTGCATAATTTTTACCTTTTGATTTTGAAATAATTTAATACACAAAAATTTAACTAGCAATTGATTAAAAATTATTTTGTGTTTAAATTTATAAGGTATGGTACAGACTCAAGAAATAGAAAAATTAGAAATCGATACAGGAATAGAAACGGGACTTCCTTCAAAAGTTATTCTGTACAATGATGATGTGCATACTTTTGATGAAGTAATTGCTCAAATTATAAAAGCAACAGGATATTCATATGAAAAAGCAGAAGCGATAACATGGGAAGTTCATACGAAAGGTAAAGGTGTGGTTTATACTGGAGAAATTTCTGAATGCGTACGTGTTAGCGCTGTTCTGGAAGAAATTGGTCTACACACTCAAATTGAATCTTAATTTAGAATTTTCTTTTCCTAAATTTTCCCGATGAAACTTGTTATTTTCACTTTATTTTACAAACATTTTTTCTACGTGTTTAATTTGAACGAACTGAATGTTTCTGAAAATTAGAAATCATTTTTTCAGTGTAGGGCAAGAAGGTAGGGTTATACGTTAATTTGATCTTTTTACTTTAAAATTCTAATTATGTTAAAAATTTAAAATGAAGTATCAACCAGGAGGCCAGGACATAATTCTTCCACCAATTAAGTGTAGATGAATATGAAATACAGCTTGACCTGCGTCCTTTCCATTATTAAAAACCAGTCGATATCCCGAACTATTCAAACCAATTTTTTTTGCATATTCTTTTGCTCTGTAAATTAGTTCACCAATCAAAGCCAGATCTTCTGTTTCAAAGTCATCTACCTTTTCAATGTGTTTTCGTGGAACAAAGAGAACATGAGTAGGAGCGACTGGATTAATATCATTAAATCCGATGATATTTTCATTATCGAAGACAATTTCTGAATTGAGCTCTCCATTTATAATTTTACAAAAAATGCACTCCACTTTTAATCCTCCTTGATAATGTTGTATTTTTTGATTTTGTTATAAAGATGGCTTCTTTGGATACCAATCGCTTCGGCAGTACGACTTATGTTCCAATTATACTGTTTCAACTTTTTCTCAATAAAAATCCTTTCAATTTGATCTTTGAAGGCTTGAAAAGAGTCGATTGAAAAATCTATCTCTCCTTCACTATTCGAATATTGAAAAACATGTTGTTTAACGTCTTTAATGGTATAAACTGGGCCAGGGTTCATTATTAGAATTCTCTCTATAAAATTACGTAACTCTCTAACATTACCTTTCCATTCTAAATTCTTTAAAAATTCAATTGCATCTTCAGAAAAAGACCTTGGAGGAAATTTGTTTTCGTTACAAACTTTTTTGGTAAAGAAATCGATTAACAAAGGAATATCTTCCTTTCTTTCACGAAGTGGTGGAACATTTAGTATTATGACACTTAATCTATGAAAAAGATCTTCTCTAAACTTTCCTTGAGAAATTTCTTTCAGTAGATTTTTGTTAGTTGCAGCTATTATTCGAACATCCACAGGGATTTTTTGTTTACCTCCTACTCGTTCAATTGCGCCTTCTTCAATTGACCTTAGAACTTTTGCTTGAGCGTTTAATGACATGTCACCAATCTCATCCAGGAATAACGTTCCACCGTTAGCTTGTTCAAATTTACCAATCCTTTGTGAAGTTGCTCCTGTAAACGCTCCCTTCTCGTGTCCAAAAAGCTCTGATTCTATAAGCTCGTTAGGAATAGCTGCACAATTTACTTCAATGAAAGGTTTATCTGCTCGGTTGCTTAACTTGTAAATTGCCCTTGCAACAAGTTCTTTTCCGGTTCCGTTTTCACCAGTGATTAATACTCTTGAATTAGTATTTGCTACTTTTCGAATAGTTTCAAGAATATTTTTGATTGCCTTACTTTCACCAACTATCTCAAGGCTACCTTCTAATCTCTCTTTGAGTTGTTTATTATTTATGACAAGATTTGACTGATTTACTGCATTTCGAATGGTGATAAGAAGTTTTTCTCTATCGATTGGTTTTTCAATAAAATCATAAGCTCCCTTTTTGGTTGCTTCTATTGCATTACCTATACTGGCATGAGCTGATATCATTATTATCGAAACATGATCATTAATTTGTTTGATAAAGGTTATTGCTTCAAGTCCATCCATGCCAGTCATTTTAATATCCAATAGAATCGCTCTAAAATCATCCTGCTTGATTTTTTCGATGCCATCATAAGCGTTATGGGCTACATCTACGATATAATTTTCGTATTCCAGAATCATTTTAATTGATTCACAGATAACATGGTCGTCATCAATTATTAATATTTTCTCCATATCTCAACGCTTTTTCTTTTGCTAAAATAACGCTTGGATTTATAAAATTACAACGTAACAACTTACCAAATTCCGCACCATTGCGATTTATTGAAATATCTCTTAGATCTACTTTTCCATCAACTTTGAACTCTTCTTCGAAGTTTTCTACAAACAAGCCAAAATAATCAGCAAACGCTTCACCAAAATGATAACTCAAAAAAGCTGAAATAAAAAAGTGAACCCATTTATCCTTATCACCAAATTCAGTCTCTGGTGAATCATCAAAAATTTTAGATGGCAAGATTTCCATTTTCTTTTTAAAAATTTCTTCCTCTACCCGATTAAAAAATTTGAGGTTTAATTTGAAACCAACAAAAGGAATTGAAACTTTGAAATCTTTAAAGGGCATTACAGCAATTGCAGAAAAAAGTAACGCATCAGATTTATTTGAATCAGCAAGACTCAGAGCAAATGAAAATACTGAATCAGCAAAAGCATGAGGATTGTTATGTATGAATTCTTTGTTCATTCTAGAAATTCTTTCAGTGAGTAATCCGCCGTATTCATAAATATCTTTAACTTGAGAAAATGAAATATTAACCAGAATCAGAAAGGTCAATATAATTTTCATGTTTGAATTACGCCTGTTATGAATGGTTTTTCAAGAGGCGAGTGATTTGCCATAGTTATTCCCAGAGAAATGATTTTTCTAATATCTCGCGGATCAATTATTTCATCAATCCACAATCGACTTGCAGCATATAATGGTTTACTTTGTTCATCATAACGATTTGTTATCTCACTTAAAAGTTTATTTTTCTCTTCTTCTGTAATTTCTTTTCCTTCCTTTTTCATTTGATTGATTTTAATGTTTAATAGAGTGTTGCTGGCTTGATTTCCTCCCATGACTGCAATTCTTGCATTTGGGAAAGCAAAAATTAATCTTGGATCATAAGCTTTGCCACACATTGCGTAGTTACCAGCACCGTACGAATTTCCAACAATGAAGGTAAATTTGGGTACTACTGAATTTGCTACGGCATTTACCATTTTAGCACCATCCTTTATAATTCCACCATGTTCTGCTCTCGAACCAACCATAAAACCAGTAACATCCTGGAAAAAGATGATCGGAATTTTTTTCTGATTACAGTTCATAATAAATCGTGTAGCTTTATCAGCACTATCCGAATAAATAACTCCACCAATTTGAATTTCGCCAGATTTTGATTTGACTGGAATTCTTTGATTGGCAACTATGCCTACAGCCCATCCATCAATTCTTGAGTATGCTGTTATAATTGTTTTACCATAATCTTTTTTATATTCATCGAATTCACCTTCATCAACTATGCAGCTTAAAACGTCATACATATCGTATGGGGTAATTGTATCAGCTGGTAGAATTCCTAAAATATCATCTATATTGTTTTCTGGTGCTTTAGGTTCAATGCGATTAAAGTTTTCTAATTTCTGTCCAGAAATTTTATCAACTAAATTTCTAATTAATTCAATAGCTTCATTGTCATTTTTTACCTTATAATCCGTTACACCGCTGATAGAGGAATGTACTTCTGCTCCACCAAGTGCTTCATTATCTATGTCTTCACCAATAGCCGCTTTTACTAAGTGACTTCCAGCGAGGAAAACACTGCCAGTCCCTTCTACTATTAAAGCTTCGTCACTCATAATTGGTAAATATGCGCCACCAGCCACGCAAGGTCCCATAATGGCAGCAATTTGTGGAATTCCCATAGCCGACATAATTGCATTATTACGGAATATTCTACCAAAATGTTCTTTATCTGGAAAAATTTCGTCTTGCATTGGTAGATAAACACCTGCACTATCAACCAGGTAAATTATGGGAATTCGATTTTCCATTGAAATTTCTTGAGCGCGAAGATTTTTTTTGCATGTAATTGGGTACCAGGCTCCAGCTTTTACAGTTGCATCGTTAGCAACAATCATACAAAGCTTTTTCGAAACATAACCAAGACCGATGATTGTACCTGCTGCTGGAACGTAATCATCGTAAAGTTCATGACCAGCGAAAATTCCCAACTCAAAAAATTCCGTACCAGGATCAATTAAAAGCTTTATTCGATCACGTACAAAAAGTTTGCCTTTTTTCAAATGTGCTTCAAGCGCAGACTTGCCACCGCCTTCTTTTATTTTATCAGATTTTGCTTTTATAATTCGAATTAAGTTTTTATGAAAATCTTGTCTTTCATGGTAAGAAGAATCTTTTTTTATAATTCGATTTAATTTTGTCATAGCTTTTTAAAAATAGATTTTGCTATTATTAATTTTTGAATCTCTGAAGTCCCTTCACCAATAGTTGTAACTTTTACATCGCGGTAAAATTTCTCTACTTTAAAATCTTTTATAAATCCATAGCCTCCGTGGATTTGAATTGCTTGATCAGTTATTTTGACTGCTGCTTCGCTGGCGTATAATTTTGCCAGGGAAGCTTCATATGTAACATCTTCACCTTTGTCCTTGAGAAATGCTGCTCGATAAACTAACAATCTAGCAGCTTCAATCATTGTTTTCATATCTGCTAACTTGAATTGAATAGCTTGAAACTCCGAAATGGGCTGACCAAATTGGTATCTTTCTTTTGCATACTTTAATGCTAATTCGTAAGCACCCTCAGCAATTCCCAGTGCCATCGCACCGATTGAAATTCTGCCGCCTGGTAAAATTTGTAATGCATTGATAAATCCTTCACCTTCTTTTCCTAGTATGTTTTCCTTTGGGACTTCGAGATTGTCAAATGCAAGTTGAGCAGTATCACTAGCTCTACAACCGAGCTTATTTTCTTTCTTCAATACGATGTATCCTGGTGAGTTTGTTTCGACAATAAAAGCGGAAATTCCTTTTCGACCATTCTCGGGAGTTGTCTTAGCAAAGACAACTGCAACTTCGGCAACAGAACCATGAGTGGCAAATGTTTTAGTTCCATTGATTATGTATTTATCACCGTTCAGTCGCGCTATAGACTGAAGTCCTGAAGCGTCGCTACCTGAAACAGGTTCAGTTAAACACCACGAACCAATGTGTTTACCAGTGGCAAGATTAAATAGGTATTTTTCCTTTTGTTCTTTATTACCAAAAGTGTTGATATGATTTGTGCATAAACCATTATGAGCAGCAACAGATAATGATATCGATGGATCGTATCTTGCTAATTCTTCAACAATTAGAGCAAAATGAGTATATCCCAGTCCAGCACCACCATATTCTTCAGGAACAAGAATTCCCATAAAGCCCTGTTCACCTAATTTCTCAAAAATGTGCCTTGGAAAATCTTGAGTCTCATCGTATTGCATTATTATAGGTTCAATTTCTTTTTCAGCAAACTCTTGTATAGTATTTCGGATTAGTTTTAATTGATCGTCAAGCTCAAAACCGTACATAAGCCCTCCGGAATTTTAATTAATGAGAATTTTTAAAGTTTTCGACTAATTCTTTTACAGTAGTTGATATGTTTGTTTTGCCTTTCATAATTTGACTAATTTTTCCATTTAAAATGTTTAGTCGATCATCCGTCCAAAGTTCCTTTCTAAGTTGAATTGAAACGAGGTCTTTAATTTTGTTTTTGATTCGATTAATTCTTTTTAATTCGATTAACCCATTGTTCAAAAGAAATTCCTTGTGCTTGTTTAATTTTTCGTAAAGTTCGTCAATCCCTTTATTTTCTTGAGCGATTGTTTTTACAATAGGTGGTATCCAAGAATTTTCGTCATGATCTTTGAATGAAAGTATAAATTGAAGAGTAGATACAGCTTGATCAGCACCAGCTCTATCTGCTTTATTAATCACGAAAATATCTCCAATTTCCATCAAGCCAGCTTTCATGGCTTGTATTGAATCACCTGACTCAGGAACAAGAACTACTACAGTAGAATCGACATTATTTGCAATATCGAGCTCCGATTGGCCTACACCGACTGTTTCAAATATTGTATAATCAAATTTACAATAATCAAACACATCTACAACTTCCGATGCAACTTTATTAAGTCCACCCAAACTACCTCTTGTTGCCATACTCCGAATAAAAACATCAGGATGTGTTCCTACCTCAACCATTCGTATTCGGTCTCCCAGTAAAGCTCCACCAGTAAATGGTGACGTTGGATCGATGGCAATGACACCAACAGAATAATTTTTCGAAATAAGAAGTTTTACGAGTTGATTTGTTAGTGTACTTTTTCCAGCTCCAGGAGGGCCAGTAATTCCAATACGATAGGAGTAACCAGATTTAGAAGAAACTTCATCTATTAATTTTTCCGATAGGGGAGAAGCATTCTCGATTTCAGATAAAACTTTAGAGATGGAGCGCTTATCTCTATTTTTCAATCCATCAATTAAATTTTCAAGATTCATTTTGTTACAAGATTTTTATAATATTCAATCGTTTCTCTTAGTCCTTCTTCAAGAGTTGTCGAAGGTTTCCAGCCAAATTTTTTTTTCATCTTTTCTGAAGTGATAACACTTCGCATTTGTTCACCTGGTTTAGCAGGTCCATGCACTTCTTTTATTGAATTGCCAAAGTGAAAGTTAATTAGTTGGAACAATTGATTGACATTAGTTTCAATTCCAGTTCCCACGTTATAAATTTCCGATACTTCTTCGGTTAGTGTAAGTAAGTTTGCTTTTACAACGTCTTTCACATAAACATAATCTCTCGTCTGTTCACCAGAACCATTTATGATTGGTTGGTCACCACTTAAAATTTTGTCAAGGAAAATACACACAACACCGGCTTCACCGAGTGGGTTTTGTCTTGGTCCATATATATTTCCATATCTTAAGATTGTATATTTTAGATTATGTACCTGATCATAAAAGTACAAATACTTTTCTATTGCCAATTTTGAGATGCCGTATGGTGATAATGGTTGTTGTTTATGATTTTCATCAGCAGGGAAATAATCTTGTTCGCCATAAACAGCACCACCTGTTGAAGCGAACATAAATTTTTTGACGCCAAATTTTATACAGTTTTGTAGTAAGTTTATTGTTCCTATGATATTAACGTTTGCGTCATAAATAGGATCATTGACAGAACGTCGAACATCTATTTGTGCAGCATGATGATTTACGATATCAAATTTTCCTTCCTTAAAAATTTCTGTCAGATCTTCACTGATGTCAGAATAATAGAATTTTGCTTTAGGATTGATGTTTTCTTCACGGCCGGTAGTTAAGTTATCAATTATTGTTACTTTGTGACCTTGTTCAATTAAAGCGTCTACTATATGTGATGCAATAAACCCTGCACCACCTGTAACAAGTATGTTCAAATTATACTCCTTTCTTTTTTATTTATACAAGTTATTATTTAAGATGAATTCTTCCACTTTTTCAGGAACAAAATATTTAATTGATTTATTATTTTTAATTCGTTCGCGTATATCTGTGCTTGAAATTTCAATGTTGGGAATTTTAATAACTAAAACTTCTTTATCT
>CAKZPH010000228.1 GCA_937138605.1 uncultured Ignavibacteriales bacterium | reverse complement strand
GACCTTTATTTTTCCTGGAAAAGTGCGGTGCGCTAACATAACCTGAAATTGAAATTAAATCATTCTCAAAATGAACAGGAATAAGCGATTCAAGTAATGATTCTCCAAAAAAATATTGCAATCTTTTCTCAAGTGATGAAGGTGGAAGTTCAAGAACAAGTTTATCGTCATCAATAAATGTAAATCTGATTTGTGTATAACCTAAGGCATATCTTTGAAATGTATCGAAAATATGTTTGAATTCAGATGCATTAGACTTAAGAAAGTTTCGCCTAGCCGGAACATTATAAAATAAATTTTTCACAGTAATGTTAACTCCCTTATCAGAACGTACAAAGTTTTCTTCTATTTTTTTTCCACCTTCTAGTATAATTTGAAAACCTAATTCCATGTCATCAGTTCTGGTTCTCAATTCAACTCTTGATACTGATGCAATAGAATACAAGGCTTCACCACGAAAACCAAGAGTACGTATGTTTTCGAGATCGGATATGTCACTAATTTTACTTGTGGAGTGACGCTGAAATGAAAGTCTTGCATCCTGCGCAGTCATGCCAGTACCGTTATCTATGATTTGAATTAGATTTTTCCCCGCATCTTTTATTATTAGAGTTATGTGAGTTGCTTCAGCATCAATGGAATTTTCAATTAGTTCTTTCACTACAGATTCAGGTCGTTGTACAACTTCACCTGCTGCTATTTTTGACGCTACATAATCTGGTAATATCTTAACTTTTGTCATTTCTAACTGCAATTATATACTTAATATATTCACAACCCCTTTATTTTTCAAATTATAAATTTTGAATCAAAATCTGAATGGCATTTATAATTCAACTGGCACAACTTTATTAGTCATTAGTGATTCAATTATTGCAAAAGTTGTTAAAGTGGTATTGTATAATGAACTTAAACTAACAGGCGAACTTTTTCCTTTTTTAATTGAATCAATAAATGTAATGACCTCTTCTCTATGTCCCTTACCTGAATAAGAATTTTCTGTTTTCTTTCCACCTGCGTAAAATTCCACTTTTTCAAAGTTATGTAAAATTGCCGTTCTTTGTAATGCGGAAACTTCTAGATATTCCTTACTAACTGAAGAATCGCCATTAGCTTGGTAAATTATAGTTCCAATTGAACCATCTTTGAATTTTATAAGAACAGATAGAGTATCCTCCTCTCTGTTAATTCCTTCCTTATCAGATATACATTGTGCAAATACTTGCATTGATTCGGAGTTAGAAATAAAAGAAAGCGTATCAACAAAATGACAAACCTCACCAATTATTCGACCACCTTGTTCCTCCCATTGTACCCAATGAGTTAATGGAATTTTACCAGCGTTAACACGATAAATAAAATTAAAGGGACCAGCTGGGAAAAAATTTTTTATATCAATGATACTTTTAGAAAAACGACGATTGAAACCAACCATTAAATATTTTTCTTGAACATCTAGATCAATAATCTCTTGTAATTGAGATCTGTTAACTGCTAATGGTTTTTCAACAAAAACTTTTTTTCCGACTCTTAATGCATCCATCACATACTGTGCATGCGAATCATGACGAGTTGCAATAAAAACAACATTTATATTTGGATCATGAATTATTTCTTCTGGTGAAGTCGTAAACTTTTTGAAATTAAACTTGCGAGCAACATTAGCTGAGCTAACACCGTTTGTTGTACACACGTTCTCTAGCGACACATTAAGTCGTTTCAAATGTGGAAGTAAAGATGCTTCAGCAAAAGCTCCGGCGCCAATAAATCCAATTCGAATATCCTTAATTTCCTCCGAAACTAAACCTGTTAAATATGACTTCTTTTCATTTTTTTGAGATGATTCGTACTCAAATAAGATTCCACGATAAAATTCTTCCTGTTTACCAAGAATAAGATCATAAGCTTTTTGATATTTATCTAACTTAAATTTATGAGTAATCAAACTTTTTACATTTAATTTGCCTGAAGCAATTAATTCAATTATAGCCTGCATATTTCTGTTTTCTGTCCATCGAACATAACCAAATGGATAATCAAATCCTTTTTCTTCATAATCCGGATCATATCTACCTGGTCCATAAGACTTTGAGATCACCACATCAATCTCTTTCATGAAATAAGGTCCGCGGGGAATATCCATTTTAACAGCGCCAACAACCACTACTTTTCCTTTATCTCTTGTAATTTGTCCTGCTAGATTGATTGGTTCATTACTCGACGTACCAGCTGTTATGATTACTTTATCTAATCCGTATCCACCGGTCAGAGACAAAACTGTATCTTTATTTTCTTGTGAGCTCAGGAGAGTATAATCACATCCAAATTGTTTTGCAAAATTTAATGCATGTTCATCCAGGTCAAAACCAATAACTTTACAACCACTAGACTTCAAAATTTGTACTGTCAAAACACCTAATAATCCCAGGCCTATTACACCAACATTTTCTCCTATAGTAGGTTCAGCAAGTCTAATACCCTGTAAAGCAATTGCTCCGAGCGTTGTGAATGCTGCTTCATCAAAAGAAACATTATCTGGAATTTTTACACATAAATTTTCTGGAACAAAAACTACCTCCGCATGATTTGCGTAACCTGCTCCCGCACAGGCAACTCTATCTCCTGGTTTGAATTTACTGCTTGAAGACTCAATCACCACGCCTGAAGAACTATAGCCGAGTGGTTTGTAATCATTTAAGTTTCCAAGAATTCTTTCAATTGTGGGAATTAATCCATCACGTTTTGTAATTTGATATACCTGTCTAACCAATTCCGGGTTCTTATACACTTTTACTAATAAATTTTCTTTACCTGATTCAACCGTCGAGCGTTCAGTTCCAACGCTTATCAAAGAATAAAAATTTTTAACTAAAACCCCTTTGGGTTGTAAAAAAGGAACGGGTAATTCAAAAATTTTTAACTTACCGTCTTTTATTCTTTGAAGTAATTGTTTCATTAAGATTGTAAATCTTCTTTTAGAACTGGTTTTCTTCCAATGGAGAAATAAACAAATTTAAATTTAAGTGCTCTTTCATTATCAAACACATTTCGCCCGTCAAAAATTACAAATTCTTTAAGAGCCTTCTTCATTGCATCAAAATCTGGTGTACGAAATTCAGTCCATTCGGTAGCAATAATTAAAGCATCACAATCTTTACATGCAGATAAAGCATCTTCAGCATATTCAATTTTATCGCCATAAACTTTTTTGGTATTCTCAATTGCTTTAGGATCATAGGCAACAATCATTCCGCCATGCTCAAGAATTTTGTCTATAATGGTAAACGCGGGTGCTTCCCTGACATCATCAGTTTCTGGTTTAAATGCTAAGCCCCATAGAGCAAATCGTTTATTTTTTATATTTCCCTGGTAATAATTCAATATCTTATCGACAAGAAGTACTTTTTGCTTTTCATTGGTCTTGATAACTGCATTGATTATGTTAGGTTCTAAATTTAAGTGATGAAAAGATTTTTGAAGAGCAAGAATGTCTTTTGGAAAACAAGAACCACCGAATCCAATTCCTGGAAATAAAAATCTTTTCCCTATTCTATTATCAGCGCCCATAGCAAGACGAACCATATCAACGTTGGCACCAACTTTTTCACAATAATTAGCAATTTCATTCATAAAAGTAATTTTAGTAGCAAGGAACGCATTTGAAGCATACTTGGTAATTTCAGCACTTTTTACATCCATGAAATATATTGGATTTCCGCTTCTCACAAATGGTTCATAGAGCATCTTCATAATTTCTTTTGCTCTTTCAGAGGTAGTTCCAACAACAATACGGTCAGGTTTCATAAAATCTTCAACCGCGAACCCTTCACGCAAAAATTCAGGATTACTAATCACATCAAACGGATATTCATCTCCCACTTCAGCTTTAATTTTTTCTCTAACTAAGTCAGAGGTTCCAACTGGAACAGTACTTTTGTTCACAAAAATTTTATATTGTTTATTATCCAATGTTTTCAAGATCTTACCACATTGCTCTGCTACTTCAAGAACATGTTGCAGATCTGCAGACCCATCTTCATTTGGAGGAGTTGGAAGACAAAAGAATATTACATCGGTATTTTTAACGGCATAATTCAAATCATTAGTAAACTCTAATCTTCTTCGTTCTAAATTATTTCTTAATAGTTCAGCTAAATTCTTTTCATAGATGATTGGGTCGCCTTGTTTAAATCGTTCTAATTTTTCATCGTTATTATCAACACCAATGACATGATTACCAGCTTCGGCAAAGCAAACAGCAGTTACCAATCCAACATATCCAGTACCAATAATAGATAGTCTCATAATTTTTCCTTAAAATATTTGTACAATTTCATTTTAGTTTTTTTAATATCCTCAGAAATTAATTTTGTATCAGCAAGAACAGGCATAAAATTAGTATCGCCATTCCATCGTGGAACTATATGAAAATGAATATGGTCATCAATACCCGCACCAGCAACTTTTCCAAGATTTGTACCAATGTTTGTACCTTGAGCACACATTGTTTGCTCTAAAGCTTCAACTGCTTTTTCAAGCAACAAAAAAGTTTCAAGGCGTTCTGAATCAGTCATATCTGATATTCTAGAGATATGTCGATAAGGAATAATTAATAAATGCCCATTGTTATAGGGATATCGATTCATTAAAATAAAAACCTCTTTGCCTTTATATACAAGTAAAGAGTTCTCATCATCCTCATTTTCTTTCTGCGCTGAACAAAAAACACATTCATCACTTTTTTCAAATTGAAAAGATTCAATGTATTCAGAACGCCAAGGTGAAAAAAGTCTTTGCATTTATTGATCTTCTTCCTTTTGTTTTTCAGCAGCAGCAATAATTTTCGCCTCAATTTCTTTTGGAACTTCTTCATAATGAGAAAGCTTCATTTCAAATGTTCCTTTACCTTGCGTCAAACTTCTTAACTGCGTAGCATATTTAAAGAGTTCTGCCAAAGGAACGAGTGCTTTAATTACTTGATATTCACCTTCTGATTCCATTCCTAAAATTTTTCCACGGCGACTCGAAATATCTCCCATCACATCACCCATGAACTCCTCAGTAATCTTTATTTTTACCTCTTGAATAGGTTCAAGCAAAACTGGATTTGCGGCAAGAAAACCTTTCTTAAATGCCTGCGAACCCGCTATCTTGAATGACAATTCATCAGAATCAACAGAATGGTGACTTCCATCAAATAGTGTTGCCTTAACATCCACGACTTTATATCCCGCTAATACACCTTTCTCCATTGTTTCAAGAATGCCTTTTTCCACTGCAGGTACGAATCTACCAGGTACGACGCCACCGACAATTGCATCAACAAATTGAAATCCTTCACCACGTTTTAATGGCTCAATTTTGAGATGAACATGACCATATTGCCCTCGTCCACCAGTTTGTTTTTTGTGTTTATATTCAGCATCCTCACACACACCTTTAATTGTCTCTCTATAAGGAATTCTAGGTTCAACTAATTCAACATCAACTCCAAATTTATCTTTCAACTTTTTAGCTGCTAAAGTTAAATGCAATTCACCCTGTCCCCCAATCACTGTTTGAGAAAGTTCGGGATTATAAGACATTACAAAAGTTGGATCTTCTTCATGAAGTGAATGAAATCCATTTGCAATTTTATCCTCATCACCCTGAGATTTTGGTTTGACCGCAAAATGAATGATAGGCTCGGGGAATTGAATTTCCTTAAATTTAACAACAAAGTTTTTAGAACAAAGTGTATTATTTGTGTGAGTATCCTTTAATCTTACCACTGCTCCAAGGTCGCCGGCATAAAGATGAGCAACTTCTGTTCTATTCTTGCCATTTAAAACATAAATCTGGCTTATTCTTTCAAATTTATTTGTGGTTGGATTGAAAAGATCCAATCCATGTTTAATCGTTCCACTATATACTTTAAATAAAGATAATTCACCAATTGCCGATTCAGTTATTGTTTTGAATACGAATAAAGCAGGCTCACTATCCTCTTTTATCTCAACTTCTATGAGTTTTCCATCTTGATATGCTTGTATTTTATTTCTTTCAGCTGGTGAAGCCAGGAATGAAACGACAAAATCCATGAATCCAGCAATATTAACTAATGAAGTTGCCGAAATAGGTAGTACAGGAATTATAGTTCTATTTAAAATACCTTTCTTCAAACCAGACAAAAATTCCTCATCGCTCAACGTTCCATTTTCAAAATATTTGTTCATCGTGTCTTCATCACTTTCAGCAATTTTTTCTATAAGCTGATTTCTTAATTTTTCAGCTTGGACTTTTAGGTCATTAGGGATTTCTTCAAGCCTATATTTTCCATTTTTATTTCTTTCGTATACCAGCATCTTCATTCGCACAACATCAATCACTGTATCAAAATTTAACCCTTGATTAACAGGATATTGTACGATTACTGCATCATGTGTTAATCTTTGATTTACACTTTCAAAAACTGAGAAAAAGTCAGCTCTTTCATTATCACATTTATTTATTACTATTGCTTTTGGTATTTTATTTTCGTTGATTAATTTCCAAACTTTTTCACTTCCTACTTCAATTCCTTCAACTGCCTTAAGCACAAGAATACCAGTATCTGCAACACTTAGTGCACAAAGTACTTCACCAATGAAATCCGCGTAACCGGGTGAGTCAATAATGTTGATTTTAGTGTTATTCCAATCACAGTGCATTAAAGCGGCACTAGTAGAAATTTGTCTTTCAATTTCTTCTGGTTTAAAGTCAGAAACTGTATTACCGTCTTCTACTCTTCCAAGGCGTGTAATTACACCAGAAGTAAAAAGAACAGCTTCTACCAGAGAGGTTTTCCCAGAGCCGCCATGCCCAACAAATGCAATATTTCTAACGTTTTTTGATTTATACTCTTTCAATTAAACCTCCGTAAATTTTTTGGATGAGTTTCAATTTAGGATGGCAATGCCATCTAGTCGTTTCGCCTAAAAAGTGTTTGAAAAAAAACTCGAATACCAGTAATAAATGCTTTTGATTTCGATTGTAATTCATCTACCGGTTCTTCAATTACTGACACAATTTTATCTTTAATCCGCTTATAATCTCTTGCAGTGTCTGTGAATGCAGAGATTGAGTCATGAATAGTTTCAATCTCCGAATCAATTCTTTTTGTCAAATGGGAAATCTGATCAAGGGATGATTCTAATTTCCTTAGTGCTGGTTTTACTTCTTCAGAAACCTCACATATTTTTCGTTCTATTTCTTTGGTTGTAGTTAACAATCTTTTCAAAAAGTATATGAAATAAAGGAGAAGAGCTATTAAAGCTAGATATACAAGTCCAAGTAAGATACTCAATAAGTCCACAATTCTATATTAAGTTGATTCTTTTTCCTTCTTGTAAGCTTCGACTCCAGCCTCAAATGCCTCTTTCACTCGACTAGCTTCTTTAGAAATATCTGATTTAATTTTTTCAACCTTTTCTGAGGCTTTAGATTTTGCTTCTTCTAAGACCTTTTCAGCTTCAGCTAAAATAGTCTTCGCTTTCTCCTTGGCTTCTAAAACTAAAGTCTCTGATTTTTTTTTACCTTCATTAATCAGTTGTTCAGCTTTTTCTATAGTTTGATGATAAATTTCTTCTAAATCATCTTTAATGTCAGAAGCCTTATTTTTAATATCCTCTCTTAATTCTCTCCCACTTTTAGGAGCAAAAAGAAGAGCTATGAGCCCTCCAACTACACTTCCGGCTAAAAAGCCAATAATTAAACCTTTTGCCACACCTTTCTCAGAAGCCATAGTTTTTTCCTTTTTATTCAAAATTAGAAATAAGTGAAGTGAGTTTCAAGAAAGGATAATTACAAATGATGGTAATTAAATATCGCTATTAATCTCAAAAACTTTTTTATGAACAATCTTTCTCTGAAAATAAATCAAACCTAAAATTCCTAGTAATATTGCGAACCATAATGTTGCAACTCTTATTAAGAATGTAGAAACAAAAGCAATATTAAGCGGTATGTTTGTTCGTACAAGGAGAAAAGTTAAACTTCCTTCGGTTGGGCCAATTCCACCAGGCACAAGAAGTAATCCACCCACAATGGTTGAAAAAGAATAAACGAATAAGGACCAGAAAAATGTAGCCTCGGTATTAAAAACTTTTAATATTACATAAAGTCCCAGTGCTTCAAATCCCCAAGCAATAATAGCAATAAGTAAGTTAAGAAACAGTTGAAAGGGTCTGAGTAAAAAAGATGAATTTTCATATGCGATAAAAACTTTTTCACTAATCTTTTTCAGGGGTTTTAATTTAGAAATAAAAATTATAACAGGTTCAGCAATTTTTTTAATTGACAACCCCAACAGGAAAGAACTAAAAATAATAAGTGATACAAGAACTATTGTCCTACCAAAATTAAAATAAATCGCGCCAATCATTGCAATTATTAAAAGAGCTACGAAATCTCCTAAACGTTCAACTAACACAACTGGAGCTGATTTGTGAATTGAGGTTTGGTTATACTCTTTAATCAGATAAGATTTTAGTAACTCACCAACTTTACCCGGAGTAATGGACATAATCATTCCACTAAGGAAAATTGAAAATGAAATTTTACGGGGTATATTTATATGTAAAATGTT
>CAKZPH010000227.1 GCA_937138605.1 uncultured Ignavibacteriales bacterium | reverse complement strand
AATTACATTTATTCGATACAAATTCGCTGGTGATGGGGCTCCTTTAGGTTGATAAACCACTTCTCCAGTACGTGTTACTATTTTTAGATAAAATTCTATATAAGGAAAGACAACATAATTTTTTGGTATTGTAACTTTAAGTTCACTGTGCACAATTTCCATCTCAATTGAATTAAAATCAGATGAGCCAAAAGTTCTGATAAAAAGAAAAGCTTGATTAATTCTAAAATCATCTGTCAACTCAAATCTTAAATCTAAATCTTCGTTTTCATAAGCCGATTCAACTTCATGGAAATGGATGAATTGCTGAGCAAAAATATCAACGGCTAAAACCATTAATAATAGCACTACAACTTTTGAGGAAAATATTTTTACTGCATTTAATATCATTGCTATATTTTAAGCTCCCTTATAAAGCCCAAAATCAGAAATCTAATTCTTCGTTTTCTATAAATATCAACAAAATGTTTTATTTCACTATCACTCAACATCTAAATAATAAACTCTAAATGTTCCTCCCGAAGTTTGAAGTCGAATAAATCTCTCATTAGTTCGAATTGAATTTTTTAACTCATTTAGAAGTTCAGTTGAAGTATTTTCAATGTTGACTTTCCCTTCTTGACTTATAAAGGATGTTTTTCCTGCCTCTACAGTTCCAGACTCACCCGCTCCAACTATCGCTTTCACTTCAACAATTCCTTCCTCAACTGAAAGTAAAGTAGTTCCATCTTCAAGCACACTCACTAGCCCTGTTGTACCTCTAATTGTTGCCACTGCAGTTGGCGTTATTATAATAAACTCATCCTCTTCTTCTTGTTTTTCTACTTCAAATCTTACTTTACCAACATCTATTGCTGTATTTTTCTTTAAACCTTTTCCAACCTTATCAGCATAAACTTTAATACTTGTGTTTTCTCTTACCCTGATCGTGCTACCATCAAGAAATCTCAAAACAGCAACTGACTTTTCTCCTGTTTTCAATTCATCCCTTGTTTGTAGTGGCGTAGCAGGTTTTGTTTGAGTCCAATCAGTATTGGGTTTTTTATGCTTCACATCTTGAATTACTTTCACAACAACTGCTGTGCTGGTCAAATATGAATTAACTGGTGTGAATCCATAAACAATTAACAAAAAGAAAACAGTTAAATTGACAATCAAATATCTCTTTAACATCATTTCTCCCTCCACAAATTATTCTCTTATAATTCTTAAAATATTATCCGGATTAGACTCAAGGAAAATTACAAATTCTTCAAACGTCATTATACTACCATCATCTTTTCTAATTTGAAGTTGCTCCGGTTTTATCTGTCCACTTCTAAGCAATTCTATCAATTCATTGTCACCCAACTTAATCAATGCACGCATAGCACGTTCAATTAATATTGAATAATATTGCGACTCTGGATTAAAAATAGTGAAATTTACTATCTCGCTAAATATTTTCCTTCCACCACTTGGACCAGGTATATTGCCGCTTACTTGAAGAACAACTTCACTTCCTGGCTTTAATTCTCGGTCAAGAATTTCTCTTAAATTCACACTGGTTGCAATACCAACGCTTTTTAAACTTACTAATGGGATTCCTTTTACAAGGGCATCCTCTAGTGATTGAGCTGGGTCGTCTCTTTCACTTGCTCTAATAAAATATTCATTTACGCCTTGAACTGGAGTCCACTCTACAAGCAAATTTCCTGCATCGTACGAATTATTAGGCCTTGGATTAATAATTGTAAGTGTTTGAGTTGGATTTAAGAAAAGAAGTTCTCTTTGATCACGACTTAATTCTTCAGTCTTAGCAGAATCAAAAAGAATAACGGTAAGTCTATAAGTGCCAGTCGGTTTACCAAGTCGAATGTTAGCTTCAATAAGAGAATTATTTGAATCAAAATCTTGAAGTTTAACATCAACTCTATCAATATCATCATTACATAAAGTTCTTGAAATAAACGGCTTTGTAACAAAGTGAAGGAGCTGCTCGTATTCGTTCGAACCGACCCGTCTCCACTCAACATTACCCTCCAATACAACATACTGTCCTGTTGGAAAAATATCGACACAAAAAACTCGTGGTGCGCCTTGTAATTCTTCAACAGTTGCAAATGCCGAAAGGTCAAGAGTATTAAGTTCTGGAAAGATTATTAATCTTATAGATTGACCCGGTAAGCTGCTAAGTGTGATCAAGATGAGAAATATAATTTTTACAAATTTCATAAACCCTCCATTTTAATCAATAAAACTTTTACTTAAATTAAATTTAAAAGGTGAAGCATCTAATTATAAATGTAAAACTTTGTAGTAAAATATATATTTTAACTTCAAATTCAAGCTATTAAATCTAAGATTTTACTTACTTGTAAAAATGTTTGAAAAACTAATAGAAATATCAATCAGATTAAGCTCGGAAAAAAATCTCGATTCCCTCCTTAAAATGATCATAGAATATGCAATTGAGTTCATGAAATGTGAAAGAGCAACCGTTTTTCTTCTTGATGAATTTAGAGGTGAACTTTTCTCAAAAGTTGGTGTAGGCATTGATTCAAAAGAAATTAGATTTCCATTAGATGTTGGAATTGCTGGTTACGTTATAAAAACAGGTGAATCTTTAATTTCCAATTCCCCATACGAACATCCATTATTCAATAGAGATATAGATTCACAAACTGGATTTTTTACAAGGAATATTTTAACAGTACCGATGCGAAATGTCGAAGATAAAATTATTGGTGTATTTCAGTTACTAAACAAAATTTCTGATTCATTTAATCAAAATGATGAATTTTACGCAAAAGCTTTTGCATCAATCTCAGCTGTTGCAATTGAAAATGCGCGTCTTATACAAGCTTATAAAAATCAAATTGAACTCTTGGAAGAAGCATATGCGGAACTTAAAGCCGCCCAAGAAACAATAATTCGACAAGAGAAACTTTCTACTATTGGTAAACTTGCCTCTGGTATCTCTCATGAAATAAAGAATCAACTTGGGGTTGTTTTAGCTGTTGAAGCAATAAAAAAAATGTTTCCAGAAAATCAGAAGGTTCAACTTTATACACAACTAATAATTGACGCTAGAAATAGAATTGTTAGTTTACTTGATGAAATCCGAGACTTCTCAAAACAAAAATCGTACGAAAAAACAGAAACAAACTTAATTACTTTAATTCAAAATACTATAAACCTCTGTCAGTTTGATAAGGACCTGGAATCTATGAAAATTATTTTCACCGCACCTGATGAAGTTGAACCAATCGTTTTGATTAACAGCGACAAGATTCAACAAGTTCTTATTAATCTTATTCGTAATGCCGGACATGCTTCTCCGCCAAAAAGCAAAATTGAAATATCATTAAATCTTAGTTATAATCATTGGGTAATTTCCGTGAAAGATTATGGATGTGGTATTCCTGATGAATTAAAAGATAAAATTTGGGAACCATTTTTCACAACTAAATCACACGGAACAGGATTGGGATTAGATATTTGCAAAAAAATAATAGAGAATCATAATGGAAAGATTTTTTTTGAATCAAAAGTAAATGAAGGAACAACTTTTTTTATTAAGTTACCAGTTGGGAAATGAGTCAAGATATTAAAACTTTACCACGAGAAAAATTAGAAGCATTAATTCGGGCATTCGAGCTAATATCTTCTTCCTTTAACCCTGAAGAAGTTTTAAAGATAGTTTTGGAACAAATTTCGAAATTACTAAACGCTGAAGCTGGCTCAATCTTTTTACTCGATGAAAGAACTAATGAACTTCAACTTAAATATGCTACTAATCTTACTAACGAAGAAAAAAAGGGAATTACAGTTCCGCTGGGAAAAGGGTTAGCAGGTTATGTTGCTGAGAAAGGCGAGATTCTAAATATCAAAGACGTGATGGAAGACAATCGTTTCTTTTCTCAGATTGACGAAATAACTGGTTTCAAAACCAGGAATATTCTTACTGTTCCCTTAAAAAATTCAGAAAAAATAATTGGCGTTCTTCAGGCTCTGAATAAAAAAAATCAAAGTAGTTTTACAGAAGAAGACGAAATTTTATCAATGGAATTCTCTCGATTGGTTGGTCTTACACTTGAAAAAATTTACTTACACGCTCAGCTACTGGAAAAAAAGTCCATAGAAACAGACTTGATGATTGCAAACTCTATCCAAAATTTGATGTTACCAAGCTCTGATTTAATAATTAAAAATACATACATTAGAGGGTATTACAAACCAGCTAATTACGTAGGAGGTGATTATTACGACTATTTTCAAGTGGATGAAAATAAAATCTTGGTTGTGCTAGCCGATGTCTCAGGTAAAGGTGCTCAAGCATCTCTAATTATGATGTCGGTTAAGGCATATCTCTCTTCTGCCATCGAATCAAATCTAAACTTCATAACTATTTCAAATAAACTTAACAAATTTTTGGCAGCCCATACACCGACGGATAAATTTATTACAATTTTCTTAGGCTTAATCGATTTGCAACAAAATAAAATTCAATACATTAACAGCGGACACGACCCCGCTTTAATAATCACAAACAATGGCGAAGTGATTGAATTAAAATCAAATAACATTGTCATGGGCGTTCTTGATGATTTTGAATTTATATCTTCGGAAACTGCATTCCCAAATAACTCATTTCTGTTTACCTATTCAGATGGATTAACTGAAGCTCATAATCATAGTAATCAAGTCTTCGGATTCGAAAACCTTAAAAAAGTTCTTCTGGAAAATAAAAATTATCCATTAAACCTTTTCCAGATATTACCTGAGAAAATTTTTGAACACGCTTCGGGCAGAGAACAATTTGACGATATGACTTTTCTAATAGTTGTAAGAAACTTAATTTAGATGAAGATTTCATATTACTTGTTTTAAAAATGAAATCGAGGGATTTTTGAAATGAATGAAAAAGAAATTCTATTTAACATTATTAAAGAGCCATATTATTGCTTGCTTGAAGTTCACGTTCATTACGCTAATTCACCTATTACGTCTAAACTAAAGGAAGTTATCGATAAACTTATCTTTCGAGATCGAGTCAGAAAAATTCTTTTTGACCTTTCTAAAGTTGAATTTGTCGACAGCTCGTTTATTGGTGCAATTGTTTACGCTTACAAAAATCTTCTTCAACAAGAAGGCAAAATAGCTGTTGTAATTCAATCAGCAAGTGTGTCTGATCGATTTTTAATTGCACATCTTGATACATTATTTAAAATTTTCAACAATATGAATGAAGCAAAAAATTATTTAATAGAACATTAGTCTAATATTTTCATTAATGAACTAATTGTTTCCGTCAAATAAATTAAGGAAATAAAAAATGTCAATAAATCTTTTACCCGCACTGATATTTACATTAATAAGTTTCATTCTAGGTTTTCTTTGGTATTCAGTTATTTTCAAGAGTGCTTTTATTAAAAATATCAATAAAACTCCTCAGGAACTAAAAGAAGGAAGCTCAGCTTTAATATTCATATATGAGTTATTATCTACTTTAATTACTATGTTCGCTCTATATGCCATTATAAAACTTTTGCAACTAGATAATTTTTGGTCAGGCTTTCAAATTGGATTATTGATTTCATTTGCTTTTGTCGTAATGCCACAGCTTTCTACTGTTACATTCGAAAAGAGAAATTTTTCCTTATATCTATTAAACATATCTTATAGATCAATTGCTATTACAATTGGCTCTGGAGTTTTTGCAATCTGGAAATAATTAAAAATCAATAATCAAATTGACAATTATGGAGAAATAAATTATGAAAAAGACTTTCCTTTTCATCCTTCTAACTTCCATTTTAGTATTCAGGCCAGAAATTAAAGCTCAACAAAAAAGAGTCCTTGAAATTGATGATATGTTTGCTATTAAAAGAATTTCTCAAACTAAACTCTCACCTGATAATAGGTACATAGCTTTTGTAGTAACATCGGTTAATTTCGATGAAAACAAATATTCCAGCGATATTTATATCTATGATTTACTTACAAATGAAGTTAGAAATTTAACTAATACTTCCTATTCTGAAAATTCTCCTTTTTGGTTTCCAGATTCCAAACATCTTGCCTTTGTGTCAATGAAAGAAGGTACCCCGCAAGTTTTCAAAATAAATATTGATGATAACAAGCCACCAGTTCAATTAACAAATTTATCTACAGGCGCGACTTCTCCCGTTGTTTCAAATGATGGTGAGAAATTACTTTTTATTTCCGAAGTTTATCCCGATTGTTTAACCGATGACTGTAATAAATCAAAAATTGAAGCCAGAGAAAAAAATAAAGTTAAAGCAAGAATAATTACTGAATTAATGTTCAGACATTGGGATTCTTGGCGAGATGAAAGAAGAAGTCATCTTTTCTTGTTAGATCTGAAAACAAATCAAATTATCGATTTAACTGAAAAAAGCAATCACGACGTCCCACCAATTGCCCTTGGTGGAAAATTAGATTATGTTTTTTCACCGGATCATAAAGAAGTTTGCTTCACCACAAACACTGATCCCGTATTGGCAATTTCAACGAACAATGACCTATGGGTTACAACCTTGGATGGAAAAGTCAAAAGAAAAATTACAATAAATAAAGGGAATGACAATCAACCTGTCTACTCCCCTAACGGAAAATATATTGCGTATAGACAAATGGCTAGACCAGGTTTTGAAGCAGATAAACAAACCCTAATGCTCTTTGACAGAGAAACTGGGGTCATCACAAACTTAACTGAAAAATTTGATCGTTCAGTCGAAGAAGTAGTATGGCTTCCAAATTCAAAAGAAATAATTTTTACTGCAGATAACAATGGAAGACGTGTTATTTACCACATCGATATTACAACAAAAAAAATTACCACTCTTTACGATAAACATTGGAATACAGACATAAACATCTCAAGTGATGGAAAATTTTTAGTTTTCAACCAAAGTTCAACTGAACGTCCTGCCGAAATTTTTCGATTTGATATTGAAAGAAAAGAAATCTCAAAGCTTACCAATTTTAACGACAAGTTGTTTGAAAATATTGAGATGATGC
>CAKZPH010000226.1 GCA_937138605.1 uncultured Ignavibacteriales bacterium | reverse complement strand
AGATAAATAAAACGAAAGAAATAGTTAATCTTTTCATAAAACCCTCAAACTCTTGTTATTATTTTATTTTTAGTGATTAAATTAGTTGACTTCATATTAAAGACCTTTAAATCCCTCCACGTATTTCCTAACTCCAGATTTTAGATGAAGCAAAAAACAATATCGAAACTATCAAGATGATCGATAAAAGTAGATAGTCTCCCACAGAATTAGTACGTTGCTTTGGTTTCTTATTTTTTGTCATTTCATCACTCCAATAGTTATTAGGTTTTTATTTATTTATTAAAATTTTATTCTACTTACTACCAAACTACCCCCTTCCCTCATATGCTTTATAGAACCATTAAATCAATTTTGAGAAAAAGTTTTTTAACTGCAAACTTCTTTTTGAAAGTAATTATTTATTATTCAATTGTCAATATTTTAGTCATAAGAAATTATTACATATAAAGTTCCAAATTTCCTACTGAGAATTCATCAATAATGTCAAATTTTCTAGAAATTATATGAATTATGAAATTCAATTTTTATAAATTTATAAGAAATTATTTATTGCATTTAATATCTCTCAAAAAACCTGCTAAATAACCTAAGAATTGCTAAAATAATTCTGTAAATTAATTGGTTGTATTTTGTTAAACTTGCCCACTCCATTATTAAAAAACAATTTAATTATAATTTTACATAAAAATTGAAAAATTTTTGAGTGTAATTCCTTCTCTTCTAATTATGTCTGATTATAAGGATATCTCCGTCCTGGACTATGTATTCTTTCCCCTCCAAGCGCCATGCACCATGTTCCTTTGCTTTAGTAATAGAACCGTACTTTATAAAATCCATGTAATGCACAATTTCGGCTCTAATGAAACGATTATAAAAATCAGTGTGAATAATACCTGCAGCATCCAGTGCATTTGTACCTTTTTTGATTGTCCAGGCTCTTACTTCTTCGTTATTAAAAGTGAAAAATGATTGATAACCAAGTAAGTCATAAGCTTGATTTATTAGTTTGTTTAGTGCTGATTCTTTGATTCCAAACTCTTTCATGAATTGTAAAGTTTCTTCTTCAGTTAGATCGCAAAGCTCCGCCTCAATTTTTCCATAGAACGCGATTGCTTTTGTATTTTTGCATATTTTATTTTTAATCAACCAGTCAAAAAACTTATCCTCATTATTAACTTGGGATTCATCCATATTCAGGGCAATTAATAATGGTTTGATTGTAAGTAGTTGGTAACCTTTAAGAATTTTAAAATCATCTTTTGTAAAATCCACATCACGAAGTGGTATTTCATTATTTAGATAATTTAAGCACCTCTCAAGGAGAGGTATTTCTTTTTTTAAATTTTCATCAGGAGTTTTTAAGAGTTGTTTTTTTACTTTTTCCAAACGATTCTCAATTATAGATAAATCAGATATTATGAATTCAGATTCAAAAATATTTATGTCTCTCACCATATCAATACTACCATATGGGTGAGGAGCGTAATCACTTTCAAATAGGCGAACCACCAGAACAAGCGCATCATTATTTTTAACTTTTGCAAGGAAATTATTGGTAAATTGTTGTGTTTTTGCATCCCCTTTCTCAAGACCCCCAACATCTACTACTTCAATGGTAGCATAGACTTTTCTTTTAACACCAATAATTTCAGCAATTGCATCCAGACGTTTATCAGGTACTCTTATGACAGCTTGATGAGTCTCACCTTTTGTATGTGTATTTGAATCAACGTGAGTTTTTGTGAGAGTTTCGAATAAAGTAGTTTTGCCAGAAAGCGGTAGTCCAACAATACCTATTTGCATTGAAACTCCACTTTGATTATTTAACTTAATTAAATTCTTAAAATTTTAAATTTTTTATCAAAATAACTGTAAAATTTTATATATGGTCTAATTTATGCCGAAATATTGTTTTTTAGAAAAAGCTTACATTCAAAAACAGAGTATAAGCCTTTATACCAATAATTTTTCAGTAATTAAATTACAACCAGTATTTAGAATTTAGATAATCAATTAAATCTTACACTAAAACAAATTATATTGAATTGTTATAGCCATCCCCATTTCAGCAGGTCTAGAACCTATTCTTTGCAATGAAGCTGTTAAACCAAAATAAATCTCATTTTCCAGATAATAAAGGAAAGATGTAGATAAAATATTATCAGTGAGAAATTTGTTCTGTTGAAATTCTCTTTTCGTTATTAAATTATACCTAGCTACAAAATTGATTCTATTACTTAATTCATAAATAAAATTGATTATAAGTGATGAATTTATTTTCTTAAAAAAAAGAGAATCCATTGGTGTGAAAAGCTCAACAATTCCATCAAATTGGATACGCCATCCAATTGGATAACTATACCTTCCAGAAAAACTCAAGTTTGGTGAACCTCCTTTTGAGAGATCGGCGGTACTCAGTACAAATCGCGAACCAACATTAATGTCGTATCCATAATAACGATTATTAACTCTTTCATTTATATTAAAAAGCACTTGCCGGATTCTCAAAATTCCAATGGCACCAAGATGATTTCCAATCATCATTCCAGAAGCTTTAATCTCATTCTCAATATCAAAGATCCAAAAATTCTCGTAAGTCTCTCCGTATATATTCCTGTACTCTAATTGTCTATCAATAATGTTAGCAATTTTAATCATCGTCGCTTTTGGAAGGTGGTCAGTAATTATTCCTTCACGAAGCAAATGTTCTTCAATTCTAACTGCTTTAGCTAAAGCAGTAGCATCTATATAACGTCCGTAACCTGCACCTATAGTCAAGTTTGAAGCGATTTGCTTATAATAACTTGCATGGGTTAATTCCAACCCAGCAAAAGCAAATAAATCCTTATCGTCCCAAACATATTTTCTTGCAGAAGTTGCAATCCTTGCACTGTGCTGATACTTATCAAAATTCTTTCTACCTGATAAATCTACATCTAAGAACCATGCAAAAGGCAGGGATGTAAAAAATCTCCTAAATATTAGCTCTGCATTCGCCACATTGTTTGTTACTGAGTCACCAACCTGATTCCAATTCCAATTTCCATTTAGTCTAAAAAGTTGAGCACGGCTAACTGGTACTTGATAGTCCTCTACCTTCACATTTTGTGAAAATATATTCGAATAAAAAATGAGGACAAAACAGACTAATTTTTTCAATGCTTACCTCAAAAAAATTTTTGTAGACTTGTTTAAGAGCAATATAATAAAGATTTTAATGTTTAATTTGAAAATGTTTATTCTCATAAAGGAATGGAAATTCCCCAATTTTGAGACAAGAAGCAAACTAATTTAGAATAAAATTTAAGGCATTATTATTTTTTCGATTTCCTCTGGCATCCAACCAGCTAATTCACAAGATACTTCCCAAATTTTCTCTTGCAAATTGATATCATAAGTCTTTTTCGATGATCGAGTCACTTCGTTTTTCTCGAAATATTTACCAGTAACTTTCTCCACATCATTAGAAATTGATAGGTAGATTGGAGTTTGTGCTCCAACACTTACATCACTGCCAGTGATTTTGAATCCCTCATAAAGTAATTTAGTCGTGATAACTCCCGGATGCAATGCATTAACAGTAATATTTGTTGATGACAATTTTCTTGCCAGGGCATATGTAAAAAGAATATTTAGAAATTTAGAATTAGCATAAGCAATGTAACCAGAGTAATTTTTTGCAAGGTTTAAATCGGTTAATTCTAACCTTGCACTCTCATGAGCAATAGAACTGACATTTATTATTCTCCCTTGTTTAGAGTTTTTCAACAAAGGAATTAACTTAATAGTTAAGATAAAATGGGCAAGGTAATTTACCATGAAAGTTAGTTCAATTCCATCATCATTAATTTGTCTATGTTTTAAATAAACACCTGCATTATTTATTAATACGTCTATGAATTCAAAGCGATCAATAATTTTACTGGCAAGTTGGAACACATTCGCTTTGGAGCGAAAATCCGAAACAAAATAATCTAACGAATGATTGTTAGTCTTCTTTTTAATTTCATTTGTAACATCAATACATTTTTGTTCATCACGACCATGGAGGATAACATTATGATTCAACTTAGCAAGCTCATAAGCTGTTTGTTTCCCAATCCCATCAGTTGCACCAGTAATTAGAATTCTTTTTGACTCCATAAAAAATTATAGGTTCGAATCAATGCAATTTTTATTTGATATAATCACGTTTGATGTGTCAAATTGGTTTGATTTTAAGAAGGAAAGCAATTGTTCAATCTTTTCATCAGATAGATTAGGATTTCTAGAAAGAATCCAAAAATATTTTCTATCAGGTGTACCGATTATGGCATAGGTGTAATTTTCTCTATCTAAATCAAGTATCCAGTAGTCTCCACGAAAAGGGAAAAAGAATTGAACCTTTAATTTGCCTTTGCTAACTACAAATGCTTTACCTTTTACACTCTTAACTTCACCATTCTCTAACTTACATTTATTAACAACTCTTATTGTCAACGAGTCAATTATTGAGTATTCAGCTATACTACAAAGACAGTTTTTTTGAAATCTATTAGGAAGTCGAGCAACCTCGTACCATTTACCTGAATAACGATTTAAATCCACATCTTCTACGACTGAAAGGTTAGGATACTCTTTACCACAAGAGAAGAATGAAACACTGCATACAAGAAGAGAAATTATTGAATATTTATTATGAATCATTTAATTAATAACATTTTACGAGTTTTTATAAAACTCCCTGCTTGAATTTTATAATAATAAATACCGCTCGATATGCCCACTCCATCAAAGTCTATAGTGTGTCTTCCAGCCGGTAAGTGTTGATTAATTAAAGTAGTCACCTCCTGTCCATGAACATTAAAAATTTTCAAAATAACATGAGTCATTTCAGGAAGGTCAAATTGAATTCTTGTTAATGGATTAAATGGATTTGGATAATTCTGATACAACTCAAATTTATTTGGTCTCGTAAAATCACTTTCAACACTTGTAGCAAGCTCAGTTCGAAAATTTAAAACAAAAGGATCACCGGGAATTCCATCCCCATTACCATCAATTGGTAATCCCCCAATAGATTTAGCATTTGAATCAATAAGAACTGTATAATAAGTATTATATTGTAAGGGTTGTGAAGGGATGAAAAACATCATCACATTATTTAAATACCAATTCATGGTACCATTAACTGCTGGTGTGATTGAAAATCCTCGTCGCACTGAGGCTGTATCCATTACTCTAGAGAATCTTATACCGATGAAATTCGTAACCTTAAAATTAGTATCATTTTTCACTGGTTGAGTAGCCGTCACAACCGGGGGAATGTTCAAAATTAAAGTTTTGTCATAAAAATGAAGTCCATTTGTTTGAACATTAATCAATGCTGAGTCATTTATGTATTGAGAAGTTTCAAATTTTACATAATGCGAAGTCGGTGGGACTCTCTCAAACATGTAAAAGCCATTATTGTAATTATCACCGTAATACAAACTATTTTGTGGAAGCAATCTCACAATGGTCTGATTTTTGGGCTTATTTGTTTCTCCATCCGTTTGAATACCTGCAATAATCCCAAAGGTATCGGATATAACATTATAAAATTGCATAAATGTTTTAAGAATGGCATAAGCCTCCATTTTTCTATAGGATTGATTCATTAATCTTCTGGTTTCTGGAAAGTAATCATGAAACGAACCTTCAGAAAGTGTTCCCGGCATTAGCAGCGGTCTTAGAACACCAAGACCTAATGTATTCCCATAAAATGACCAGTCACCTCTATTATAACTTGTTTGTGTCCTCAGGTGATTTCGAATTTGAGGACCCATAATGCTTCCAACAGTCTTTGCACTCGGAAATACAGGTTGATTATCATAACCTCGAAAAAGTATTAAAGTGTAATTTATACCAGTATTTGTTCCTCCGGCAGCGTTACTGTGAATTGAATTAAAAAGATGAACATTATTGGCATTTGCGATAGCAGCACGTTCAGCAAGGGTAGGTTCATCATCGTCATTAGGGTAATGGTTAGTATATCTTGTCAGTATTACCCAGGCATTTTTTTGTTTAAGTAAAGTATCAAGAAGAAGAGCTTTTTGAAAATTACTTTCCGATTCCCAAAATTCCACCCCAGGGTCTGGTATAACAAGTCTATCATTAGCAGGATTATGGCCACCATGGCCAGGGTCTATGCAAAATTTCAACCCACTAAAATCATTTCTAATTTGAGCATTTAATAGAGAAGTTATTATAATAATAAAGCCTAATAAATTATTCCATCTTTTCATCTCTATTCTCTATCTCATATGTTATTATATAAATTTCACCAGTAAGTGACGAGCATGCAATCTTATTTTCTGTTGGTGAAGTAGCAGGATACATTTCAATAATATTTGGTGTTGAAGTAAGCTGAATTTTGGTTTTACCATCTGGAGTAATTGCCATTATATCAGATGATAAGATGAAATGGCCATCATCTCTATCATCCATATAAATTATCCACTTACCATCGCGAGTCCAAACCGGAGCATTAACCTTTCCAAGCCTTGAAATTACATTCCCTTCAAGGTCACAAACAAAAGCACCTTTATCAACTGCTTTTGCGACAATGCGAGTTTTATCAGGAGAAAGCTGTGGCCAAAAGTAACTTCCATTAACAAATGGATCAAGTACACGCCTTTTACCATTAACCAATAAAACTATCTTTGTATTTTCAATACCAATCAGTTTGGTATCATTTGACGTTGTTATTTTTTGGCGATTTTTTGTTTCAAATCCTTCTGAATATATCACGCTCGATCTTACAAAGGTAGGATTATAAATATCATCACCGCTGGCATGTTTAGTTTTAATTAATGTTTTTAAATCAATAGAAAAAATTTCTTGAATACGCTCATGCGTTTTTGAGTTATGGGTGGTTGTTCTGTAGAGAATTTTTTTGCCGTCAGGAGAAAAATCAAAATCATATCCTGAGCCGGGCTCTGACGTAATCTGTCTTAAGGAATGATTTTGAAGATCATATTCCCAAATACCATTATAACTATAATTTGTTAAATAAATTTTCTTTCCGTCAGGAGAAAAAACTGGATAAGACCACTCCTCTTCATACGGGAGGTTTAATTTTTCAATACTTTTCACTTTAATTTGTCCATAAAAAAACATTGGGATCATTATCACAATAAATATAATTTTCTTCATCTTAGTCTCCTTTGAAAAATTATTTATCTACTTTTAAACTAAAAATTTTAAATATAATTTGTTACACTGAATTTTTATTTGTAAGGTTAGACCTTGTTTTTAGCTGTTTTGGCAATTTGTAGAACATTAAATTTTTTATTATGTTATTTGCGGGTATTACTAATACCTCCTGCGAATAAACTTGAAATAATTAATTTGATTAATTACTTTACCTTAAAACAAAATAATAATAATATGTCCGATTTTTTAAATGATCCTTTTGATGATGAAGAATTTGATGATGAAGAAGAGCTTCTAGAAGAAGCAGATTATCTAACTAATCTTTTAAAATTACATGAATACTACGACTCCCTAAAAGAAAATCCCTTTACAGTTGATCTTGAATCCTTAGAAGAATATATCACTTTGGCAATGGAAGTAGATGAACATGAAATTGGACTTGAGCTTTCAGAGATATATCTTAGATATTCACCATATGATTCAGACATCTGGCAAAAGAAAGGTATTTTTCACATCAATAACGAAGAATATGAAAGAGCAATTGAGGCATTAAATCATGCTTATTCCTTAAATCCTACGGATACAGATACATTGATTTATCTATTTAATGCACACTATCAAAATGACGACTACGAACTTGCTAAGCGGTATCTTAATTTAGTAAAAGAATTAAATCCTAGCGATGAGGAAATTCAGAACTATTATATTGAAAATCTTATAGAAATTGACCCTCAACAAGCAATTAGTTATCTCAAAGATATTCTACAAACAGACCCTGAAAATATCGACGCCTTATCTCAGATAGCCGAAGCTCATAAAAAAATTTATAAAATGAATGACGCAGTTTTTTATTACGAAAAGCTTTTAGAATTGGAACCTTACAATCCAACAACGTGGCTTAAACTGAGTGAAATTTATATTGACTTAGGAGAATATGAAAAAGCAATTGAATATGTAAATAATGCTAATGCGATAGGTGAGGAAATACCTACCTCATATTTAATGCTCGGCAATTTATTTTTTGACCATGAAAAGTATAAAGATGCAATAGAATTCTATAAAAAATATTTGGAATTTGACCCCTCAAATTTGGAAGCCACTTTTAATTTAGGCGTTAGTTACGAAGCTCTTGAGGACTATAACAATGCCATTAAGTATTTCACAGAAGCAATGAAATATGATGACACTAAAATTAATTCTGCATTACTATCTCGCGGTTATTGTTACCTGAAAGTTAAAGATTACCAAAGAGCCGAAGATGACTTCATCAAATTCATTGATTTACATCCAAACGCTGCTGATGGTTATATTGGGATGTCACGTTTACTATACAAAATAGGCAAAAAAGAAGATTCAATTAAATTTCTATTAACTGCAAAAGATTATGATCCATATCATCCTGTCGTACTTTTTGACTTAAGCATCTTATTTTTTGAAACAAATGATACCTCTAAAGCACTCAGCTATATCAATAAAACAATTTCACTGGAACCAGATTGGGCAGATGCACATTTTCTTAAAGCAAAAATACTTTTCAAAATGAATATTTTCGAAAAAGCACTTGAGGCTTTACAAACAAGTTATGACCTTGATGCTTCTCTTAAGAAAAAATTTGAAAAGGAATTTCCCAAAATTGCTGAAAGCAAACAGTATAAAGAAAAATTTGTGAATTAATCCTCAAGGGGAATAAGGATTCTCACTAAGGTACCTTTTTCTAGCTTTGATTCAATTTCAATCCTTCCATTAAGTAGTTCAATTAGTTTTTTAGAAAGACTCAATCCTAGTCCAATTCCTTCGTATTCACGACTGAGTCCTGTTGATTCTTGAGCAAAAGGTTGAAATAATTTGGACATAAATTTTTCAGATATACCTATACCTGTATCTAAAATTTCGACCACCCCCATTTTCTTTCCATCGGTAATATAAATTTTCGTTGTAACTGTTACTCCTCCTTTTTCAGTAAATTTAAAGGCATTATCAATAATATTACGCAAAACCAATTCCAACCTTCTTGTATCTGTAGTGATGTAAAAGTCAGTTTGAAAATCTGTCTTGACAAAAATATTTTTTTCTCGTGCTATATTATCAAAAGAACGTAGTATGGGTTCAACTAAGAAGAGAATATTAACTTTTTCTAATTGCAGTTCTGAACGAGAAGATTCTATTAAGGAAATTTCAATAATATTATCCATCAAATTCAATAAACGTAAACCCCCTCTTTTTATACTATGAACAAAATCAAGCAATTCTTTATTGTTGTAAACTTCAAGCTCCGATAAAAGCAATTCACTAAAGCCTAAGATTGTATTCAATGGCGTACGGATTTCATGACTAATATTCAAAAGAAAATTACTCTTCAAATTACTAAGTTCTTCTACCTTCTCTTTTTCTTGCTTAAGTAATTCGTAAACCCTTTTCTCTTCTGTGATATTTTTATATAACCCAAAAATACCAATTCTTTCACCTTTTAGAATTATGGGATAGCCTATAACAAGTACGTCAATTAAAGTTCCATTTTTACGCATTCTTTTAGTTTCGGTCATTACAATTTCATTTTCCAAAACCTTATTGGAAAGTCTAGTTCCCTCTTCTTTTAAATGAGGTGGAACAATTAATTGATTAAGTGAAAGTCCTTTTACCTCTTCTCTATCAAAAAGAAATAAATCTTCAAATGATTTGTTCACATCTATAATTAGGTCATTCTTATCCAGAATAACAATTGCCAGAGGTGCGTTTTCAAATAATTGATTAAAGTATTCACGATGAACTGTTAGTTCGTGTTCAGTACGAATTCTTTCAGATATATCGAAAATATAACCTTCAAGATACTCTACTTTACCACGTGAATCCTTGATAGCAATACCTTGCTCCCAAACCCATTTTAATTTATTGTCCTTTGTAATTATTCTATAAGTAAGTTGAAAGAAATCATTTTTCTCAATTGACTCATCTATTTTTTGAAATATCATATCAAGGTCTGCAGGAAATATCAAATCGGCATAGGACAATTTTCTATTATTAATAAGATCAAGCGGATCATATCCTGTTAACTCTAAGCACTTCTCACTTATGTATTCTATAGTTAAATTTCGATCATACTTACATTTATAGATAACTCCAGGTAAAAACTGAACTAATGTCTGATAACTCTTTTGTGTTTCAACAAATTGGTTTAGAAGAAATAAACTTTCAGTAATATCAATTCCAAATGATATTGTGCCAAGTATATTATCATCTTTTTTTAGAACATTATTTTTCCAACTGATATATTTTTCTTTTCCGTCTTTTGTTAGAATCGGATTTTCAAATGCTTCAGGAATTTTGCCTGTGCTTCTAAATTCATCAAAAAGATTCCACACTGAGGGAAATCTTTCACGGGGTACAATTACTTCGAACCAATTTTTTCCTATTACCTCTTCCTTAGTAAAGCCTGTCAGAACCTCAAAAGCTTGATTAATTAACGTTATATTACCATTCACATCAAGTTGAACAATGATTATGTTCGATTTGTTAATCAATAAATCGAGTAAGAAATCTCTTTCTTTTATTTGTTGTTCTAATTCGAGGATTCTCTGGTGAAGTTTTTGTATATCTGCACCTGATGAGTTACCCTGTGATGCCATAATCCTCTTATTTATTTAGCCGGTTTCATTCAATAATAATACAAAAATACATTCTAACAGAATAAATTCCATAAGAATTGTCAATTTTTTTCTATTAAATAATTTAGTGTATTAATTGGTCCAAATTAAAGAGACCATGTGACAAACAAAATCAAGTAAATTCATCAAATAAAATAATTTCAATTTTTGTATCCTTAATAGAATCTCCCTTAAAGTCTGAAAGATCAATTTCTAATATTGTAGATTTAAGATCAATTAACCTAATATTTAACCCAATTCGTAATTATTAAATTAATAATTAAAAATTCAGCTTTGAATTATTTGATACATCTTAGTATGACAGTAACTCAATTAAGCTTCTAGTTTAATGAAACCTTATTTCTCTTTCGAGAGAAGATAGTTTTAGAAGATCTTTAATATGCCTAAAAAACTTTACAACTGATATTCATTGATTTGACTTAATAATAATCACTTATGTTTTCTGCTTTCTTTTCTATCAACGTTAGATCAATTACTATATATTTCTATTACTATAAAAAGAGGGCATTGTTATCTTTATCTTTAGCATTATCAAACATAGCATCGTGGGACAGGATAGTTTGCTTTCAAGCTAATTTTTTCGTTGGAAGAAAGAGATTTGAAACTAACTTCTAATTTTGGTAAAAATATTATCAATATCTTATTAAGTGCTACAACAAATGCTAGAATAATATAAGCCTCAATTATTACAAGTCCACATAAACCTAATTTTCTTAAGTAGAATACTTTTGCTCCTGTTGTGCCCGCCAATAAAAACTAAATAAGTCAGATATTATATTCATCGGAAATGTTAAATAATGTCGTTTTTTTCCTTATGAGTTTCTAAAAATTTTCTTGGTAGAACAAATTTGTTTGAAACAGAATAAAAAAAACAAATGAAAAGAACAAAATAATTTCTTCTTATTTACCTATTTACTTTTGTTAAATTGATACCAAATAAAAATTGAATTAGAACATTCACTAAATAATTACTGAAAGAGTGACATGAAGTCTCTTACTCCATTTTTGAAAAAAATTCTATTAGATTATAGGTCGGGCAGTCAGGAATTAAATGAGAAAGTTTTGATGTATCTACTAAAAAGAAAAAGCACAACTAGTGTATTAAAGGCAATTGAAATATTCAAGTCTAACTTTCAAATTTTCCAAATAATTCAAATAAATCTTGTACGAATTGAAAAATACCTGAAAAAAAATGGATTGGGGGAAACTAAAAAGTTCATAAGAATAATACTTACTGATTACAATAGAAAAATTAAAAAGATAAGCACAAAGATTGACAAAATTGTAAACGATAAGAGTATAATTCTTACTTTCTCTAACAGCAAAACGGTGAAAGATGTTATAATCGAACTAAATGAAAAAAAGGATATCAAAGTTTTTAGTTTGGAATCTAACCCAGGAGGTGAAGGGAAAATATTATATAAATCATTAAAAGTAAAAGGAATTAAGGTTAAATTAATTAAGGATGCTAAATTGTTACAAATCGTTAAAAATTGTGATTACGTTTTTATAGGTGCCGATAAAATTATTGATAGAACTTATTTCATAAACAAAATAGGTACAAGTGATTTGTGCAAGATTTCAAAAAAGTTTAAGAAACCAGTAATTCTTATAGCATTAAAAAACAAGATTATTAAAAATCGTTCTGCTGAAAAATTTAAAAATTCTGAACTCAGAAAAAGAGAAAAAAATATGTTTGAAAAAGTCAGTTTTAAATTGATTAATACCTTTGTTCATGATTGACATTTAAAAAAGAACTGCCAAGGTGGAGGGCGAACCTTGGCAGTGTAGAGTTACGTTTTAGTGGAGGGCAATAAGGGTAACACAGATAAGAGCTGTAATTTCAACAATTTCGGAGAACTCAAATCAAATTAATATAGACAATAATAATGCCATTAAAATTTATTGAATTTTCGACGCCAGATTAATTTTGTTTTTAAGAACTTTATCAAAATTGATAATTTTCAATCAATTATAATAAAAAGACAGCCAGAAGGTAGGTAAACTCTGGCTGCAGGAGAAAGCACTTACATGTCTAAAAAGGAGGTATTTGCTATTAATTTTATTATAAATTTTTATTTTTTTTATTAACTTTCAATATTGAAAGTGATTTGAATTTTTTTTCAGATAAATTGTTTTATAAATGGAGGAAAGATGTTATTTCAAAGTGAGATTCTCCTAGATGAGGAAATTCTAAAATTAAAGAAAGAGTTAAATGCCATAATATTAGCTCATTACTATCAAGAATCAGAAATTCAGGATTTAGCTGATTTTGTCGGTGATAGTTTAGAATTATCACGTCAAGCTGCTAAAACAGATGCAGATGTGATCGTTTTTGCTGGAGTTCATTTTATGGCTGAAACTGCCAAAATACTAAATCCCAGAAAAAAGGTCACAATCCCGGATTTAAATGCAGGGTGTTCTCTTTCCGATAGTTGCCCTGCACCTTTATTCAAAAAATTTAGAGAAGAAAATCCAAACCTTTACGCTGTTACTTACATTAATAGCAGTGCTGCCGTAAAAGCGTTGAGTGATATCATTTGTACGTCTTCAAATGCAGAGAAAATTATAAACTCTGTACCGTTAGATAGAAAGATTTTGTTTTCACCTGATAGAAATCTTGGCAGATACCTCATGAAAAAAACAGGAAGAGATATGGTGCTTTGGGAAGGAACATGCATTGTTCATGAACAATTTAGTGAAAAGAAAATCTTGCAGTTAAAATTTAATTATCCAGATGCACTTTTAATTGCCCATCCTGAATGCGAAGAATCAGTCCTTCAGTATGCTGATTTTATTGGTTCAACAAGTAAATTATTGAATTTCGTTCGTGAAATTGATGCAAAAGAATTTATAGTCGCTACAGAAGTTGGAATAATTCATCAAATGAGAAAATATTGTCCTGATAAAACTTTTATACCTGCTCCCCCTGATTCAAGCTGTGCCTGTAATGAATGTCCTTATATGAAAAAGAATACACTAGAAAAACTCTACTTATGTATGGTAAATCAAGAGCCAGAAATTACGCTCCCCGAGGATTTGATTGAGAAAGCATACATTCCACTAAAACGTATGCTCGATTTAAGTTAAAATCAATTAGCTTTTTTCAGAACAATTCTCATTACACTTCCTTTATTTGGCGAACTTGATTTTACAAAGATCTTCCCATTATGATATTCCTCTATAATTCTTTTGGCTAAACTAAGTCCTAATCCCCAACCACGTTTTTTTGTGCTAAAACCAGGTCGAAATATCTCCTTTCTAAATTTCATGTCAATTCCTTTACCTGTATCTATAACATCTAAATAAATATGTTTATCATCAGAACTTAATTTATAAACAATTGTGCCGTTTTTTGATTCAATTGCATCAATAGAGTTTTTTGTAAGATTTTCAAGTACCCATTCAAAAAGGCCTGAATTTATTAACGCAAAGTATTCTTTTTTCTTTGTTGCATTTTCGGTAATCAATCTAAGTTCAATATTCTTTCCACTTTGAGGTATTCGTCTTTCAAAATAATCAATAACTCTGTTGATAATTATTACTAAGTCTTCTTTTCGCAATTCAGGGAGTGAACCAATTTTGGAAAATCTATCGGCAACTTTTTGTAACCTCTCCAGATCATTCTCTACTTCCGAAATTAAGTCCATAACTTTATCTGGGTTATCAAAATTAATTTTCAATAATTCTATCCAACCCATTAAACTAGAGAGGGGAGTTCCAAGTTGATGTGCTGTTTCTTTTGATAGCCCAATCCATATTTTACTTTGCTCATTTCTTTTCACATAACTAAAACCAAAATATGCAAGAAAGATAAATGCTGATGCAATTAGTAATTGAATAAATGGGTAATATTTCAACTGTTCGACAAGCCATGAATCGCCATAATGAATTTTCCCAAGAATAATTGTGTCATTATATGTAATGATAATTGGAGGATGAGCTTTGTCCATTTTTTTAATGAGATTTTGAAGATAAGATTTTCTTTTTTCAATCGGCCAAGTAGTATCAAGTTCAATATTTCTAATTTGAGTAGTGCTTGTTAAATCAATATTATTATCTTTATCTGATAATATGAGGGGAAAATCAATGTCTTGAATAATGTTCTCGAATATAAATGTGTAATCTTTTTCAGGTTCGTCGGAATTTGCTACATACTCTAACCCACGAGCATAAAGAGTGGCAATCTTCTTTTCTCTCGCCTGTATTTGCTTCACTACATAATTTGTATATAGAAGAGTAGCTGCTGTGATGATCAGTGCGATTAAGAGCAAAATTAATTTTATGTACAGGGGAAATTCCCTCTTAAATTTTATCATTCTCTTGCTTCCTCAAAAAATTCAATCAATGCATCGCGAATCGATTTGGCGATTTTAAGTTTAAATTCCTTTTGTCTTAGAAGTTCTTCTTGCTCAGGATGAATTATAAACACAGGTTCAACTAATACAGCAATTGTTTCCGGTATTCTACACATATAAAGATTATCCCAGTAAATTCCAAAATCTGGAACATTTAAATTTTTTCTCAACTTATCATGAAGTTTATAAGCTAATTCGCGGGCATTTTGATTATACCAATAAACACTTAAACCATTATGCTTCCGTGGGTCAACTCCATCAGGAACAGCATTGTTGTGAATACTTATTGATACATCAGGATTAAAAGATAATACTCGGGATTTTCTTTCCCTTAAAGGAAGTGACTCATTAACTCTAGTTAAGTATACTTTTGCACCTTCTTTCTCCAACAAATCCTTAGTTAAAATTGCTAATTCAAGATTTATATCTTTTTCTTTCATGCCTTGTGGACCAACGGCACCATCTTCAGGATTATGACCCGGATCTAGAACAATTACTTTATCTCGTAATGGTTTACCAAAAAATAGATACCTTTTTTCTATCGTAGGCGTTTTCTTCACTTGAACATTTAAGACAGTACCATCATAATAAACATTATAGCCCCACAGTTGCTTTTGGTTTAAATAAATTTTGAGCTCAAGTTCGTCATCATTTAGTTGATTCCACTTAATATTGTTTATTAAACTTTGTTTTTGGTCAAAATATATCCAGTCTATGTTTGATGTTGCTCCATATATTTTAACAATAAGCGATTTTGTTTCTATTTCATAGTCAATTTCATAAGGCAATTTTTCATGAAGTCCAACTTGTACTAAAACCTGATTTTCATAGTCTTGAACTCGAATTACTTCGATAGTAGATTTTGGCGGTGGAGTTCCTTCGGGCAAAATTTCTGCAGATGATTTCGGGACAAAAATATGAGTGTTTCTTGAAATTTTTAACTTGTAAAAGCCTTGTTTTTCCCCGACATAAATTGCTTTAACACCCTCAGGAAGAAACATTTTATAACCAAGCATCGGGCCAGTTCTTCCAATCACTAAATTTGGTTCATATAAGATTTTAACCACCTTAGGTTGCCTTAAACGATTTATGGAAATAGTTGATCTAAGTTTAAAGTCCTTTTTTCCAAGTGATGGATGATCCAGTGTTACATAAATATTTTTATTCTGCCAGTCTGCATCTGGAATGACAAGACATCCTTCGTAAATTCCTCTAATTGTGTCTTTGGATTGAACAAAACCAGAACCAAAAATAGCCTCACCAAGATAGAATTGATTTGTTAAAATCGTTTCCACCATAGGATAACATTTGTCACTTTCAATGGTGAAGGTTGCTTTGCAATTAGGAGTTGCTTTGAATTTTATACTGAATATTTCACCTGGATTTAATGTAAGATTTTCATCGGGTTGAATTTCAAAGTTTTCATCAATAATTAATTCATTTTCAGGCAGAGTGCGCAAAGGCTTCGGTACCAAAACCGGATATTTAATCGTATCAATTTGATTTTCTGATAATAATGTTATGAGAAAATAAGCTTGCAGGTACTTAGGTAATGTTTTATATAGAGAATCACTCAAATCATTTATTATGACCTTTGAGTAATGGAGGAAAGAACCATTTTTATATATTTCAACTTTCTCACCATTGATTTTGAGTTCCTTAACAGATTTATCAACACGTCCAAGGATTAAACAATAATTGTTTTGCGGATTGATGATTTGATCTTTCTTTGGATATACGACAAAAATTTTCTCAATTTGATTTACATTTGACTTGGCATTAGAAAAATTAATTACACATAAAAGTGTGGCTGTGATGAGAATGAAAAAGTTATAAAATAATTGAGTCATCCCTCTCAAAACCTGTAGAGATTATTTTTATTTTTATTTTAAGAAAATCTTCTATAAAGTGTAGATAATTTTTAGCGTTCTGTGGAAGTTTTTCAAAATTTCTTATTCCTTGAATTGATTCCTCCCAGCCATCAAATTCTTTGTAAATTGGAACAACCTTGCTTAAAGTGAAAGTTTCAACTGGAAAGTAATTAAGCTCATTCCCATCTAATTCATAATCGATGCAAACATTAATTTTATTCAATCCACTTAATACATCTAACTTAGTAATAGCCAAAGAACTAAATCCATTTATTTGTTTGGAATACATTAGAGCAACAAGGTCCAGCCATCCGCAACGTCTCGGTCTTCCTGTCGTTGCTCCATATTCATTCCCTTTACTACGAAGATATTCTCCCAGATCATTTTTTATTTCTGTAGGGAATGGTCCCTCGCCCACTCTTGTAGAGTAAGCTTTTACAACTCCAATTACTTCACTATCTTTAATATCCTTTAACGAAACGCCACTACCAGTAAGTACTCCACCAATAGTCGGATTCGATGAAGTTACAAACGGATAGGTACCAAAGTCAACATCTAATAATGATCCCTGTGCACCTTCAAACAAAATTCGTTTGTTAGTTGCAATTAGATTACTGACAAAAGTTGCATCATCAATGATAAATGATCTTAGTTTATCTCTGATTTTCATTATTTGGTTAAAAACATCTTCTATGACAATTTCAGAATCGTTATAAAAATTATTAAGCAGAGTGTTTTTAATTTTAATATTTACGTTAAGTTGATCTTTAATATAATCATCATTGAATATATCAATTACCCTGATTCCTAATCGAGAATATTTATCAGCATAAGCTGGACCAATTCCTTTTCCAGTTGTACCAATTTTTTGATTTTTATCCTCACTTAATCGATCAAAAATTTTATGAAAAGGAAGAACAAGATGAGCATTTGGTAGAATGAAAATTCGATCATTGTAGTTTACGCCATTTGTTGTAAGTATTTCTAGTTCTTCAAAAAAAGCAAAAGGATCTAAAACAACTCCATTACCAATTATACATAAAACTCCTTCTCTCACAATTCCAGAAGGTATCAAATGCAAAACAAACTTTTTCCCTTTAATAAAAATCGTATGACCAGCGTTAGCCCCTCCTTGATATCTTACAACTGCGTCAATTTCTGTACTAAGAAAATCAACTATTTTTCCTTTACCCTCATCGCCCCACTGGGCACCAATAACTATAATGTGTTTCATCATAATCTCATTAAAATAAAAAAACCCGTATTAGCAAATGAAGCTAATACGGATTCAATTTTTCCATAAAATGATAATTTAATTTGTTTTGAAACTCTTCACTGCTTCTTCGACAGAGTCATAATGTTCAAAGATAGTTATCAACTTAGTTATCATTAATAGACTTTCAATTTTTTCTGTTACATTCACTATTTTCAAATCACCACCACCATTTTTCATTGTTGTTAAAGCGCTGATCAAAATTCCAAGTCCAGAGCTATTGATAAATTTAACATTGGCAAGATCAATTACTACATTCTTCTTACCTTCATCTAATAATTTATGTAAAAGTGCGTTCATTTCTGCTGCATCTGGACCTCCCATTACATTTCCGTGAAGTTCCAAAATTACGGCATTGTACATCTCATTTTGTTTTATTTTCATTT
>CAKZPH010000225.1:0-10000 GCA_937138605.1 uncultured Ignavibacteriales bacterium | reverse complement strand
GCTAAAAGATTAGAACGTCCACTTTTATTCTTTTTTGGAAGTAAAAATCAAATTAGCTGAAATAAATAGAGGAGAATAATGAGCAGAGAAATTCACAAATGGTACAGCCCTAATCTTAACAAGGAAATGGAAATCGTTGTTTATGGGCATTATGGTTACGCCTTACTTATGTTTCCAACTGCGGCAGCTGATTATTTAGAGTATGAGAGATTCAAATTGATTGATACTATTGGAACCTTTTTAGATCAGGGAAAGCTTAAAGCATTTTCAATCAACAGTATAAATAATGAGAGTTGGTTAAATAACCATATGAATCCTGCTCATAAAGCAATCAGACATCAACAATATAATAGATACATAATTGAAGAAGTAGTTCCATTCATTCACAGCCATTGTAAAGGACTAGTGCCTATAGTTACAACAGGAGCATCTCTTGGAGCATTGCACGCGGCAAATTCTTTTTTCAGAAGGCCTGATATTTTTTCAGGTACTATCGCAATGAGTGGTAGTTATGATTTGAAGTCCTACACAAAAGGATATTATGACGATAATGTTTATTTCAATTCACCAGTTGACTATTTGCCTAATTGGCATGACGAATATATGCTTAATCACGCTCGCAGAGGAAAAATTATAATTGCTACCGGTCAAGGAAGTTATGAAGATCCCGATGCATCAATTAAACTTTCGAACATTTTGAATTCAAAAGGCATAAGGCATTGGCTTGATTTATGGGGCTATGATATGCCACACGATTGGCCAACATGGAGAAAGATGTTACCTTATTTTCTTAATTATGTGAATTTTTAATTTTTATCAGAGATAATTTCTTATAAAATGTTCTAAAGTGTTTTGAGTAAAATTTATTGTTTTAATTGATTCTTATAAAAGAAATTCATTATTCATATGTAAGGCAATTATTTAATTATCTCACTACTAACAAGAAGAGGTTAGATTTATTCTTCCCGATGATTTAATCCAATATGGTTAAAATCATTTACTGAAACAATTTTAGATTTCAATAATTTCAAATTCAAAAGATCTTTTAATTAGCTTGTAAAACGAACCGTAATTTTCATTCAAATCATCAGTCATTACCTGTTAATACTGATAACTTTAAAATTTTTATAAACCCTTTTTATTTATTAAAACTCATCCATATTGCTGTCTTCTCTAGGTCGGTGCTCTCTTTCACGATTATTATTTGCAGTACTTAGTCTATATGTAATTCCTATATATGCAACTCTTGATTCCATTTTTCTGTATGAAGTAGTGAAGAAATTTACTCCAGTTGTTTCTGATTCCCATTTCCTTGTATTGAAAACATCACTTAATCGAAATAGTACTGAAAGCTGTCCGTTAAGAAAATCTTTTTTCATTGCAATGTCTGTTGAAAACTGCTCTTTCGATTTTGTCTGACCCATAAAATTAGGTCCTTCGTAATTCAGGTTTACCTGAAAATTGAAATCACGAGCAGGCATATAAGTTAGATTCAATTTACCTATCCAACTGTTTGATGAATTATAGAAATCCAAACCATCAAATTCATTCTTAAAATATGTAAAACTCGTATTTGTTCTCAACCAATCAAAAATAGGCGAACTAAGAGTTAATTCTAATCCATAAGAAAGCCGTTTAGCAAGATTTCTCCACGTTGTTTCAGTAATACCATCAGGTCTGATAAAAGTATAATTAGTAATTGCGTCCTGAGTGTATCTGTAAAACAATGATGAAGTTAAAGCTGTTTTATCAAACAATTTTGAGTAACCAAGTTCGAGAGAATTAATATATTCAGGATCTAACTCAGGATTGCCATAGCTAATACTAAGTGAATCCGAGCGATCAACATATGGATTTAATATTCTGTTGTGGGGTCGTTCAACTCTACGACTGTAACTAAGCTGTAATTCCTGAAAATCTGGTAATCCCTGAACAAGATGAATTGTCGGATAAACTGAAAAATAATTTTTGTTAAATCCGACAGCAGTATTTTTCTCGAAGCCACTTACATCTGCCTGCTCAGCTCTTAATCCAATCTGATATTGAAATTTTTCATAGTTATTTGAATAAATTCCATAAACTGCATAAATATTTTCTTTGAAGTCAAAATTCGTTTTTCTTGTCATATCAGAGAGCCAGCTGCCAGTATTATAATCATAATTAAGATAGTCATTGTTCGATTTGAAATTTCGCAATGTGATCTTAAATCCTGTTTCAATTCTTCCGAATTCTACTGTTGGATTTATATAATTTGATTGAATAGTCCATTGAATATTATTATTGTTCGATAATCCTTTTTGAAGTAATGGATTAGGGAGAGGATTCATATTTAAGTCAAAGTTAGTCTGATTAAATTTTTCATCTCTGTTCATTCTGAAATTGCCAAGCATGATATCAGCAGTTAGCTCTGCACCTTTGTTAGTAAAGGTTCTTCTGTAACTTAATGTATTCTGCAAAGCTCTCATTCTTCGATCATTATCACTTTCTCTTTCAAAATATCTTGTCATAATCTGACTTGAATTGAACGTTTTATTTTCGACAAAGCTTGCATTATCGAATCCGCCCTGTCTGTATCGGGATGAAAATGTTAATGTATTAAAATCATCTATAAGATAATCTAATCCGGCATTAAAATTATTACCATATTGACTAAATTCTCCATTGCTTACCTGATCAAGAAAAGCATTAATTCCACCGAGCAAATTCTCCCTGAAAGAATTTCCACTATTTTCAGTATTATTAGTTCTTGAATCAATCGAAGCAAAAAAGTTTAATGAGGAAATTCTATAATTCAGATTTAATGAACCATTGAATTTGTCTCCGGTTCCACCAGTCAAACTGATATTTCCATTGACACCACCTTCTCTTTTCTTTTTGAGGATAATATTTAGAATTCCACCTGTTCCTTCCGGATCATATCTTGCAGAAGGATTAGTAACCAATTCAACAGATTCAATCTGACTTGCTGGAATATTAGACAAAACATCGCCGGTACCTAATCCTAAAAGTTCACTTGGCTTGCCATCAATTAAAATTCTTATATTCTGATTCCCTCGATAACTTACATTTCCATCAGCATCAACGGTTACTGAAGGAATATTCTGAACTACATCCACTGCGTTTCCACCAACTGTGGTTAAATCTTTCTCAACATTGATTACTTTCTTATCAAGATTATTGATTATAACTTCCTTTTCGCCAACAACTACTACATTACTTAAATCAATAGATTTTTCATCAAGGGTTATAACTCCTAAATCAATATTAAGATTTTGTGGGAAGACTCTTATTGAGTCAATCGTGCGGGTTTCATAACCGATATATGAAGCTCTCAATCTATAAAATCCGGGAGTAACATTATCGAGCACAAATTTTCCTTCTTTGTTGGTAATTGTTCCTCCAGCCATACTTGAATCTCTAAATCGAAGAAGGACAACGTTGCAATATTCTATTTTTTGTTTAGTTTGTGCATCAATTATTTGTCCTGAGATTGATCCTCTGAGATTGGCATTTTGCATATTCTGCCGATTAAAATTTCTCTCTTGCGTAAAAACGAGAGTAGTAAGAATAAAAAAAACAAAAAGAACAGATAAAAAATGTTTTTTCATATCAATAAATCCAAAATTTTTGAGTTAGACAAAAGAGTTCACGGTTAAGTTTAAAACCATGAATTAAACATAGTAACAGATAATTTAGTTTCTTTAGCGATTACTCTAACAATACCAAATTGATTTTTTTGCTTAAGGTGTTTCAAAGATTATGAAAAACTCTTAAAGACTAAGCATCTCCTTAAATTTAACCGATTGTCTTCTGGAAACTTCTACTTTTTGACCGCCCTTAAGTTTTACAAGTAATCCGCCATTCAACCAGGGTTCGATGCTCTCAACCCATTTTAGATTAATGATGTGTTTTCTGTTTGCTCTGAAAAACGTTTTCTGATCTAATCTTTCATCGAGATAATTGAGTGTTCGGAGAATTAGTGGTTTATGTTCATCAAAGAATAATCTAACATAATTTCCTTCTGATTCAAACAATCTGATCTTTTCCAATTTAACGAACCAGCATTTTTCTCCATCTTTAACAAAAACCTGATCATCAGAAGATAAAATTTGTTTTGTTTCAGATGAAGCTTGAATTATTCTTTTACTGCCTTCAATTAGTTTTCTTACGGATTCTTCCAATCGTTTTGGTTCAATTGGTTTTAGTAAATAATCAAGAGCATTGTATTCAAATGCTTTTAGTGCGTATTCATCATATGCTGTTGTAAAAATAACTTTCGGGGCTTTGTCTAATATCTCTAAAAGATCAAACCCTGATTTACCTGGCATCTGAATATCAAGAAAAATTAATTCCGGTTCGAACTGACTGATTTTTTCAACTGCATCATCAACATTTACAGCTTCAGCAACTACTTCAATCTCTTTGAATGGTTCGAGTAAACGTTTTAGTTCTGTTCTTGCCAATCTTTCATCATCAATTATTATTGTTTTCATTTTTTATTCTCCTAAAGGAATTTTTAATTGTGTGTGAACGAGATTTTCTTCTGTGTTTTGGATTTTGAAATTAGCTTTATCTCCATAAATCAGATTCAATCTTTGTTTGGTATTGCTTACTCCAAATCCTTTTGAATTTCTGAGAGAAAATTCATCAATTCTTCCCGGATTGAAAATATCTATAAACATAAAACCATTAAATATTTTTGTCTCGATTTTAATCTTACCGCCTGATGTAATTTTTGAAATTCCGTGTTTTATTCCGTTCTCAACCAAAGTTTGAATCATCATTGGAGGAATTTCAATTCGTTCGGATTTTTTATCAATATTAATTTCATAGTCAAGTCTTTCTTCAAATCTGATTTTTTCTAAATCAAGATAATCTTTTATTGTTTCAATCTCTTCTGAAAGAGGGACTATTTCGGTTCTCTCAATTTTCAGAGTGTATCTCATTATGTTTGATAATTTTGTAACTGCCTCTTTGGCTCGTTGTGGATTTTCTTCAATCAGTGCTCTGATGCTGTTCATCGCATTGAAAATAAAATGAGGATTCAATTGTGATTTGAGTGACTTTAATTCAAAATCTTTAACAGCAGACTCAAATATCAGTGCTTCTATTTCGGCTTTTTTGTAATTTTCAAAAAAATGCACAGCGAAGTAAACCAAAGCCCACATAAAAAAAAGAATTGTCGAATTCAATGTGAAAAAAGCAATGGTAACCAGATTATACTTCTTTGCTGATTCGGGAGCAATCAACAAATCAACAGCTATAACAATAAGTACTAACGAAACACCTTGAATTATATTTGATAGCACAACTTTTGGAAATAGACTTTGTATTAAAAGATTTTTCCATTTGTATTTGTGAATGATTTTCCTGAAAAGATGTGTAAAAATCAAACCGAGCAAACTAAATAAAACCATATTTACAAGTTGATATAACTTGAATTCCTTCATAGAAGTAAGGAACAGATAATTCAGAACAAAGTAAGTTCCCCAACCACTTATTTGTAAAATCCAGTAAACTTTATTTCTGCTTAACTTTTTGATTTTCATATTGTAAAAATAAATTCTTAATAAACATAGATGTTTTAATTATTTGACTATACACAAAATTAAATCAGTGGTTTTTTGAAGTGATAGATGGTTAATTCTAATCGGTTGATACAAGCTTCAATTCTACATTATTAATTGTAAGGCAAATTATTTTACCTTTCCGAGATTGATTCTGAAAAAAGTTTAAAATTCATCTTTAGTATCTCAACCATTTATCAAACCAATCTTTACGTAATCTATCTGCTTCTTTTCTTTGGTTCTTCAGAAAGTGATCACCGTTTTCCATCATTACAAGTCTGAAATCCCTTTTAAGTTCGAGTAGTTTGTAACTCAAATCAATTGAATCGTGCGGTAAAACTCTGTCATCAGCATTTCCGTGTAAAATCAAAATTGGAGTTTTTGCTGAAAGTTTCTCAGGAAAATTAATGATTGATCTTGTTTCACATCTTGAATAAAATTCATCAGTATCGTATCTGCCCAAAGTATGTTCATAAAGTCTTCTCATAAATTTACTTTCGAGTGAGTTGCATCTGAGATTTGCAATCCCACCGATAACGGTAGCACATTTGAAAATATCTGTTTTTGTTAAAGTCAGATAGGTCATCATTCCGCCACGAGACCAGCCTTCAATTCCCCATCTTGAATTATCGGCAATTGAAAATTCATCTGCAAGTGGAATTAAATTTAGAACATCGTTCAAGTCATCTCCGCCGAAATCATCGTGACCTTCTCCTCCATCATTTCCACGATATTGTGAGGCAAAAACACAATAACCCCAACTTGCAATTTGTCCGAAAATTCCTCGTGCAGTGAATTTATCAATCGCACCAGCATTTCCCAATCCGCCTCTGCACCAAATAATACAAGGATATTTTTGTGATTCATCATTTGGATAGGCAATATATCCTTTCACTTTCAGTCCATCTGATAAGTAAGTAATTTTTTCAACTGTTGTGTTTGAAATTACTTCTTCTCCCCAGCCGCTAATTATCATTCGTTCCTGCTGAGTTGATAAAATAATTTTTTCTCTCTCTAAAATCATACTTCAAAACTATTTATTCTATCCAAAGCAGATTTATATTCAGTCAACAATCTTTTGAAAAGGACTTCAACTGTTGGAATATCTTTAATCAATCCTGAACCTTGTCCGGCTTCCATTGCTCCTTCAACTTCATCGCCTTCAAAGATGCCTAATCTTTCTCTTTTTGAAGCGAGAAGTTCTTTTAATTTTTCTTCGCTCCAACCTTCTCTTTCAGCCTGAATTGCTTTATTAGCAAATTCATTTTTAAGCATTCTCATCAATCCGATTTTAGCAAAAGCGAGAACAGTATCGTTATCCTTTGCTTCAACTATTCTTCTTTTGTAATTCTCGTGAGCAGAAGATTCAACTGTAGCAGCGAATCTCGTTCCGATTTGAACTCCTGAAGCACCAAGTGAAAGTGCAGCTAAAATTCCTCTGCCATCAGCAATTCCGCCTGCTGCGATTACTGGAATTTCAAGTGCATCAACTAACTGTGGAATAAGTGCGAATGTAGTAATCTCATCAGCACCATTATGTCCGCCAGCTTCAACTCCTTCGCCGACTACTGCATCACAACCAGCTTCTTGAGCTTTCAAAGCAAATTTTACACTCGGTACAACGTGAATTAACTTCACACCATTTTCTTTAAGTAGTTGCGAATATTTTTTCGGATGTCCAGCTGATGTAAAAACAATTTTGACTTCTTCTTCAAGTGTTACTTTTACCAATTCATCAGCATCGCCACGGAGCAATGGAATATTAACTCCGAAAGGATTTTTGGTTGCCTGTTTGCATTTTTGAATGTGTTCACGTAGCAAATCTGGTTTCATAGAACCTGAGCCGATTAAACCAAGTCCACCACAATTTGAAACAGCCGAAGCCAATTTCCAGCCCGAAACCCAAACCATTCCCGCTTGAATAATCGGATATTTGATTTTTAATAGCTCTGTAATCTTTGTATTCATTTTAGAACCTAATATTCATTCAAAATGTTTTAATTTGCACACACAATTTACAATTTTGAATACTAATTGAAGAGCGTGTTTTTCTAAATGAGTTTACAACAACTTACTTAATATGAAAAGAGTATTAATTCTTGGTTCAACTGGCTCGATTGGTGTTAATGCTTTGAATGTCATCAGAGATTTGCCTGATAAATTTTCTGTTGAAGGATTAACCACAAATTCCAAAATTGAATTACTTGAAGAACAGATTAAAGAGTTTAAGCCGAATTTTGTTTCAGTAAAAGATGAATCCAAAGCAAAAGAGTTATCCAAAAAACTTAATGGCTCTATCGAAATATTAGCTGGCGAAGAAGGAATTTTACAAGCTGCGTCTCGAGCTAATTACGATATTTTGATTGGTGCGATGGTCGGATTTTCTGGATTAATTCCAACAATCGAAGCAATTAAAAGAGGAAAACGAATTGCTCTTGCAAACAAAGAAACCTTAGTAGTTGCCGGAGAAATTGTTACACGCCTTGTTGCTGAGAATAATGCTGAAATAATTCCTGTTGATTCTGAACATTCTGCAATTTATCAATGTCTTGTCGGTGAAAATCTCAAAGAAGTTGAGAAAATAATTCTCACTGCATCAGGCGGACCTTTTCTTAATAAAGATAAATCATTTTTTGAAAATGCAACTGTTGATGAAGCATTGAATCATCCAAATTGGAAAATGGGCAGTAAAATCACTATTGATTCTGCGACGATGATGAACAAAGGTCTTGAAGTAATTGAAGCTCATTGGTTATTCGGATTACCTGCAGAAAAAATTGAAGTGGTTATTCATCCTCAATCAATCATTCATTCAATGGTTCAGTTTGTGGATGGTTCAATTAAAGCTCAGTTGGGCTTGCCAGATATGAAACTTCCAATTCAATATGCTTTAAGTTTTCCTGAAAGATTTGAAAATAGATTTCAAAGAACTGACTTACCGCTTATCAATTCATTTTCCTTTTTTGAACCAGATTTTGATAAATTTGAATGTCTTGATTTAGCTTATCAGGTATTGAAAAAAGGTGGTAACTCACCTTGTATCTTGAATGCCGCAAATGAAATTGCAGTTGAAAAATTTCTAAGAAAAGAGATTAAATTCTCTGACATTTCAAAGCTGAACAGACAAGCACTTGAGAAAATCGAGTTCAATTCGAATCCAAATTTCGAACAAATCGTCGAATATGATAGAAAAACTCGTGATTATATTAAATCATTAGTCTTGTAAAAATAAATTTAGAAAAGGAGACTTTTATTTAATGGACTATATCATCTATTTCGCAATTACGATTGGTATTCTGGTTTTTATTCACGAATTCGGACACTTTGCTGCAGCAAAATTATCCGGAATGCGAGCAGAAATTTTTGCTATTGGTTTTGGCAAAAGACTATTTGGTTGGAATAAGAAAACCGGATTCTCATTTGGTGAATTACCTAAAGATTTCGATGGCGAAGGAAATACAGATTACAGACTTTGCTTGCTTCCGCTTGGTGGATATGTTAAAATCGCTGGAATGGTGGATGAAAGTTTAGATACAAATAATCTCGCTTCCGAACCACAACCTTACGAATTCAGAGCTAAACCTTTGTGGGCAAAAGTGTTTGTAATTACTGCAGGTGTATTGATGAATCTGTTACTTGCATGGCTAATCTTCTGGGGTGCAAATTTCTTTCAAGGTAAACCTTCAACCAAAACAACAACAATTGGTTTTGTAGAAAAAAATTCAATAGCTGATTCTCTCGGATTCAAGCGAGGAGATAAAATTCTTTCAGTAAATGGAAATGCAGTCAATAATTGGGAAGAACTTAGAACTGAAATTTTTATCAACACATTAGGTGAAGATTTACGATTAAAAATTGAAAGAAACGGTTCAATTACAGAAATGAATATTCCTCGCAAAAATGTACCTGAAGATGAAACTCAGAGACTTTTCTTAATTCCCGAAGGAATAAGACCAGCAATAGGTGAAGTGATGAAAGATTCGCCTGCTGAAAAGGCGGGTTTTAAGTCTGGCGATATTTTCTTTGCTGTTAATGATAAATTCGTCTTTGTACCTAAGGATGTAACTGAAATAGTCTCAGCAAATAAGGGTAGTAACATAAATGTAACTTTATTAAGAGATAAAGACACAATTGAGATTGCTGTAATTCCAAATGAAGAAGGAAAAATTGGAGTTGCACTTTCAGTAGCATTCACCGGCGAAGTTGAATACGTTACTTATGGATTTTTTGAATCGTTCTATTACGGCTGGCTTGATATTGTTAGAATGACAAATCTTACTTTCAATATGCTCGGTAAAGTTTTCTCAGGAAACGTTGAATTCAAAAAAGCATTTGGCGGACCAATCAAAATAGCTGAGTTCGCTGCAAAATCTGCTGACAGTGGATTCTCGAGTTTTCTTTACTTCTTGGCTTTACTGAGTTTGAGTTTAGCC
>CAKZPH010000224.1 GCA_937138605.1 uncultured Ignavibacteriales bacterium | reverse complement strand
GAAAGGATGGCCAAGATACCTTCTATCAACATCCCACCATAACCAACTATACGGGCATCAGTTTCTTTGCTTAATTGCTTCGCTGTTGTTCCACTACCAACAAGCGAATGAAATCCACTAATAGCACCACAAGCAACAGTAACAAACAGAGCTGGAAATAAGAATCCAACTTTGGGTAGTTCAAAAGAAGTAAATAATGGTAAATTAACCGATGGATTTGCAAAGAAAACTCCGATTAATCCTCCAGCGATAACTGCATAAAGAAGGAATGAGTTAAGGTAATCTCTTGGTTGAAGCAAAATCCAGACAGGCGCTACTGATGCTACGAACACATAAGCTAATAATATCAATTGCCAAGTTTCTTTTCCGAGTGTAATTGGATATCTCTGCCCTAAAGTGATACAGGTGTAAAGCAGGATTATTCCCACGATTGTAGATAACCATAACGGAAGTTTTAATCTATAAATAGATAAACCAAATAAAACTGCGAGTATCAGGAACAGCATGGAAGACGTGGCTACTGAAGGAATGTGAAAAAAAGTATCGGCGACTATAACAGTAAATACAGCAATAACTAAAATTAAAGTTGACCAAGAAAATAGAAGAAAAAGTCTTTTTCCAGATATGCCAATATAAGTTTCAATTATGAAGCCTATTGATTTGCTTTTATGTCTAACTGAAGCAATAATAGAGGAAAAATCATGAACTCCTCCGATAAATATTGCACCCAAAACAATCCATAAATATACAGGCAACCAACCAAATCCTGCTGCAATAACAGGACCTACAATAGGACCCGCACCGGCAATTGAGGCGAAGTGATGTCCTAGTAATACTGGAGCTTTGGCTGGTACATAATCAATACCATCGCTCATTGTGTGAGCTGGTGTTGGTCGTTTATCGTTTACATCAAATTTTTTAATTAGCTTTCTCCCATAAAAATGATATGCCATCAAATAAGCAACAAATGCAATTAGAACAAGTCCAATGCCATTCATATCACTCCTCCTACACTTCAGTAAAATGCATTTTCTAAATGTTTGATAGAATAATTTCCTTGAACATCTCTAATTATACAAATTACATCAAATCGACAATATTGCTCTTCTATTTTATTAACATAGAAATAAGCTTCTGCCAATTTCTTAAGTTGTCTTACTTTTGATTTAGTGATTGCATATTCAGGTTCACCGAATTCAAGACTCTTTCGCGTTTTAACTTCTACAAAAACCAGACAATCACCATCCTTTGCAATTATATCAATTTCTCCTCTGCCAAATCGAAAATTTCTTTTAATAATTTGGTAACCCTTTGACTTCAGAAACTTTTCAGCTAGGTTTTCACCTTCGTTTCCAAAACTTTTATAATTCAAGTTTTTGTTGGATGACATATCTTTCAAAGATTTTTTGTAAAAATTTTTTACGATGAATTTCACATGCCCCAAACTTTAGAAGGGCATCAATGTGCTTTCTTGTGGGATAACCTTTATTTGAATCAAAACCATATTGCGGAAATTTTTTTGAGAGTTCAAACATAATTCTATCTCGATGAACTTTTGCAAGTATCGATGCAGCAGCTATTGTGAAGGTATTTTTATCACCCTTAATAACTGGAATAGCTTTAATACTGACATCTGGTAATTTGTTACCATCTACTAAAATTACATCTGGTTTTAACGCCAAACTTTCAACTGCTTTCTTCATTGCAATCAAAGTGGCATTTAAGATGTTTATCTTATCAATAGTTGAACTTTCTATTACGCAGATGAAATATGATAAAGCTTTACGTTTAATTTCAAGTTCAAGCATTTCTCTCTTTGTTTTTGAAAGAACTTTTGAATCTTCGATACCTTTTATCAATACGTTTTCAGGAAAAACAACAGCAGCAGCTACAACAGGACCAGCGAGTGGACCTCGACCCGCTTCATCAACTCCCGCAATTAATTGATTTCCTTCTTTAAATAATTTTCTTTCCAGTTTACTGAAGGTATTCATTGCACTCCAATATAAATTGCAATCAAGCCGATCAATCTGATATATTTCATCAGGCTATTCAGAAAATGAAGATTTTCTCTCGTTTTCTTTTTAAGCGAAGAAAAAATTACGAACAATAAGAAGGTATTAAAACCTAGCATTATGACAATCAAGTAATAAATATTATACACTTGAAATATATAAGGAATCACCGTAGTAATTATCGTGATTGCAAGGATAACATTGGCAAGTATAATTGATTTATCTATACCATATGCAATTGGTAAAGTAACAATATTATTTGCCCGGTCACCTTCTAGATCTTCCACACCCTTTAAGATTTCTCTAGCAAAATTCATTAAAGTAGCCATCACGAAAGGGAAAAGCATTGGTTCAAGATTACCACCAATCACTCCTCCATAAATGAAGGCCAACCCCATCATAAAAGACACAACAAAGTTTCCTAATAAAACCGTGCTTTTTAATTTATAACTGTATATAAATGTTACAAAGATTGAGAAGATTACAATTAAAAAAGCAATAGAATTAGTTTGAAGTGCAAGTAGAATAGCTGCTAAGTTCAAAAAGATGTAATAAAACAATGCGGCCTTTTTTGAAATAAGTCCCGATGGAATTGGTCTATTTGGTTTGTTAATCAAATCTATTTTATAATCAAATAAATCATTAATCACCATTCCTGCACCACCAACAATAGCACCAGCTAACGAACCATAAAATGTAACTGCATTACCTAACATGTTTTCATTTGATATAATAATAGCAGCGTAGATTGAAAGAAAAGCTAATAGGAAGTTAAACGGTCTTAAAATATTTATATAAGCAAGGAACTTCTTCATCAAAATGCACTCACAATTCCAAAATGAATTTTTCCTCTAAGAAAACTATCACCTTCACCTAAAGCATAACTTACTTTCATCAATCCAAGTGGCATATTGAATCCTATTCCAAAACCATATCCTATTCTAAATTTACTTAATTTCTCATCTAATATATCTCTAAAATAGTAACCTGAATCAAAAAATAAAGCCACGTAATCCGTATAGCTAA
>CAKZPH010000223.1 GCA_937138605.1 uncultured Ignavibacteriales bacterium | reverse complement strand
TATTTCAGTGCCTTTATTATGGATTTTGAAGTCAATAGAAATGAAATTTGGATATAGATCGTACTTTATTTTATCTTTTATTTTTTTATCTTTAGTAAAGCCAAGGAGAAAGCCGCCTCCTCCTGCACCGAGAATTTTACCGCCAATTATACCTTTTTTTCTCAAGTTTTCGTAAAGTTGATCAATATAGACATTTGTAACCATTTGATTTGACATTTTTTTTAATTTCCAGGCTTCATGTAAAATTTTTCCAATATAATCAAAGTTTGTGTTTTCACTTAGTAGTTCGTTACGAAATTCATAAGATAGATCAACAAGTTTATCCAAGTAAGATTTTTTATCGTTGGAAGTTGTATTATCCATTAAATTCAATTGAATAGTCTTTGATTCTCTTGCTAAATTAGTAAAAATTAGAATACACCTGCTTTCTAGTTCTTCTCTCTTGCTTTTAGATAGTTTAATTGGTTTGGTAATTACTCCTTCAGTATTAAAAGTGAAAGAATTTAAGCCACCAAAAGCTACTGCATACTGATCTTGTTTTCCGGTTAATGTGCCACTTTGTAATTCAAGTTTATAAATCAACTCTGCAAGTTCTTTACTTGATAACCTGGGATTTCCTCTAAATTCATTACAACCAACTATTAAACCACTCATAATAGATGAAGAGGCACCTAAACCACTTCCGGTTGCCATTATATCAGATGTTATAATAACTTCTACTCCTCTAAATAATCCAAAGTTTTCCAAAGCTATTCTTGCGTATTGATGCTTAATTCTACTAGCAATTGACTCAGTCTCTATTTCAGAATGATGTACTCTTATATTAGAGTCAAACATATCTTTAATATTAATGTAACTGAATAGTTCAATTGTAGTTGAAATTACATGGCCTTCTTTGCCTTGTGTATAGTATGATTCTAAGTCTGAACCTCCTCCTATAAAACTTACTCTAAAAGGAGATCTTAAAAATATATTTTTACTATCATAAAGCATTTATATTACCCTCAAGTAAGTGTATTACATATCTTTTAGTTCCCTCCTCCACGTCAATGGAAGGTTTAAATCCAAGCAAAGTTTCAGCTTTTTTAATAGATGAGCATCTCCTTTTTACTAAATGTGGGTCAGACGTTTCGAATCTGATTTTAGCTTTTTTACCAAGATACTTCTCAATAATTGAAAGTAATTCAATTAATTTAGTTTCAACACCGGAACCTATATTAAAATATTCATACTTTATATCATCGTTAAATAGTGCTAGAATATTTGCTTTAGCTGCATCATAAGAGTGTACTAAATCTAAAGTTTGCGAACCATCCCCATAAATTGTTATTTCTTTATCTTCATAAATAGCATGAATCCATTTTTGAAATACTTGTGTATAGAAGGCGCCAAGTCCTTGCCTTTCACTATAAATATTAAAGTATCTAAATCCTACGAATGGTAAATTATGGGAATAAGCCCAAGCGTTCATTAAACTTTCTTTAGCAATTTTAGTAGCACCATATAAAGTACGATTATTGAAAGGATGATTCTCATCTACGGGTAAATACATAGGTTCTCCATATACTGACGCTGAGGATGCAAAAACAATTTTTTTAATATTATATTTTATACTTGCTTGAATAATATTGAAGGTACCTCTAATATTAGTATCAATTGCTCTTTGTGGAAATTTATTGGAATCCATAATCATCAATGAAGCTTGATGACAGACAAGCTCAGGTTTGTGTTTTTCAAAAACATAGGACACCATTTCTTCACTTACAATATCTATTGGTTCTAATTCTATTGTTTTATTTTTTAGATGATTTGCTATGTTTTTATATTTTCCATTGTAAAAATTATCAATTACAACCACTTTATGACCTAATTCAACTAATTGGTCAACAATAAAGGAGCCAATATTTCCTGCTCCACCGGTTACAATAATTGTTTTCATCATATCCTTATATTTTTTGTGCGACAAATTCTATTTGATCTCTTAGTGAATAAAGAGATAGCTTTGGAATTATTTTTCCTAATGATTCTCTGATGTAATACTTCACAATCCCTTTGTTCTTTATATACTGAAATTTATTAAAATTACTTAGATAGATTATTTTAAATTTGTTTGTTTCTAAAAGTTTTTTTATTGATTCGATTGAGTGTACACTCAAGTGACCGTCAATTTCAAATTCATTGCCACAATTCGGGCAGATTCTAAATCTGAGTGGGAGTTCAAATGGTAGAGCCCCAGTAAAGAAACCATCATCAATTAAATACTGTCTTATATTAGAAAAAAACTCTGGATAATCCTTTTCAGAGAAATGCTCTAAACCATGGATGTAAGTGATAACATTAAATTTATTAATAAATCTTTGATCAAATTTTAAGATATCTTGATGAAATAATTCAATATTTGTAAATCCTTCTGATTTTAACTCTGCCTGAGTAGTTAAAACATTTTCTAAACTTATATCAATACCATATACTTTTTTAAAGATTTTTGACATTCTTCTAAGTGTGATACCTGCACCAAAACCTATTTCACAAAACGATTCACTTGTGAACAACTTTTTCTTAAAAAAATGTTCAAGTGTTGTTGAATGCATATCGTTCTGGTGAAAGGCATCTGTTTTATAAACATTTCTATACTTTGTTTCATAGATATCATAAATCTTTGCCCAATCGTCGTGTTTGTTGGAATTTGACATAATTACCTCTCTTTTATTAGAAATTTTATAGTTTCAGCTACATAATCGAGATCATCAAATGAATACTTTGTACATAAAGGAAGAGAAATAATATGATCCTTTAACCATTCAGAGTTTGGTAAATGCACATTTGGATATTTATTTTTATAATATAAATTTAAGTGCACAGGATAAAAATGAATATTTGTACCTATATTAAATTTTCGTAGCTCATTAATTAATTCATCTCTATTGATTTTATCATCAAGAAGTTTTACAACATAGACATGATTACCCCATTTTCCATCATTATTTTCAATCACAGGTGTTT
>CAKZPH010000222.1 GCA_937138605.1 uncultured Ignavibacteriales bacterium | reverse complement strand
CAAAAATATCATTTATTTTGGGTTGAAGTTCATTCTTAATTTGTTGGTATTGCTGTTTAAGATCGAGAAATGGTACTTGCATTTTGACTCCCTTGTAGTGTTTATTTAATAAGAATTGATTTTAAAATTTACTTTTCCACCAAAATGCTAATTCTTTAGGTAAACAATGCCAGGCATTTGGAATTGATTGTAGATATTTCAATAATTCTTCATAGAGTCTTAAGTATAATTTATCAGTTAGATAGTCTGGATGAGTTAAAACAAGAACTACACCTTTATTTTCAACAATCCAATCAATTTTATTCTTCCATATGTTTATGTCTTTTTTTCTTAATACATAAAATAGTGTGTGATCTTGAGGAATAGTATAGGGTAGTTCTACAAATTTGCCAGCGATAAAAGGCCAAATGGAACCTGTACCACCAGGAAAAGGTTGAAATGGATCATAATCAAAGCAAGACGCATCGTATTCTATATCCAGTTTTTGAAGCCACTCTAAATTTCTATGCACCATTGGTGAACGAAAACCAACTGCTCCGTACTTTTTTATAGCTTCATTAATATAAGGGACCCGTTCATTAAATATTTTCTCTGAGTAGTAAAGCTTACCATCATGATTATATCCGTGGATACCTATCTCATGATTAGAATCTTTAATCAATTTAATTATACCTTCATCAATTTTATATTTATATGGGACAATATTCCAGGAGGATCTGAAGCCATATTTTAATTCAAGTTCTAAAACGGTGGGGATAAAATTAAAACCTTCTTTTTCTTCTATATCATGGGTAAGAACAATAGCAGTAGAATATTCATCATTGTATTTTAAGTTATGAATATAATTCGCAAAAAATTTATCATTATAAATAAAGTCAATTAAGGAAGAATCAATAAAATTTTGATTGAGTTTTACTTTAGAATTTATTTTTTGTTGTATAATTTTGCGAAGATTCTTTGGAAGTATAGTTCTAAAAAAATTGTAGTATAACTTTTTTTTGAAGTCAAATTTTGGAACAAAATCATTTTCAGTTAAAGTCCTTCTCAAATATCCATCATCTAAATTAATATCAAAATACTTAACTATCATCCCATTATCCAAAATACTTATAGAATAATTCACCCGAGAGTCGGCAAACAAACTTAGGCGTGTATTTTATAAAAGGTTTTATGATTTTATTTTTTATAAAATTAAATTTTGATAGATCTGGTGCTTTAGGATAATATGAATAAATTAAAGGTTCTTCCACTGTTCCCCATCCTTGTTTGAATTTACGAAGACCTTCAGCATTTAAGTCAGTTCTACCGAAATTGAAAAATTTAAATCCTCGTTTTTTAGCTTCTTGTATAGCTCCCCACAGCATTAAGTTATTTGGTCTTAAATTCAAGTATTTTGGATCGGAGGCACTGAACTTATAAATTAGATCATTAGAATAGCCCATAAAAACCCCTGATGAAATTACCTTATCTTTATGAAAGACATTTACAATAAAACCTGATTTTTTACTGATAATTTCATCGAAAAAATTCAAAAAAAATTTCTTCGGTTGAATTGGAACTCCCAACCTTTTTCTAGTAATCAAATGTAAATTATAAAACTGTAAAAGATCGATTTTCTCTTCGGATATTTTATATAATAATCCTTCTTTTAATGACTTAGTGATTGGTTGCTGGACTTGTGTTTTCTTGAAAGAATGAAAAATTTCATCTAAACTTGGTTCTAAATATAATTTATGATTATAACCAACTTGTATCTTATCAAATTTATCATGTTCCAAATTTGTTCTAATCTCAATTTTAACATTCTCGTTGTTATTTATGATCCTCTCAATTATTTCTATAAAATTCTTTTGATTTGATATACTTATTTCATCAGAAAAAGGTAAGTGAGAATAGTAATTGAGCTTTAAATTATTCTTTTTATAGAAATATATTTCTTCTGAATCTACAACAAATTTTTCAAATTTATAATTGTAGGTTTTTTCTAAAACTTTAATCCAGGCGGGATGATTAAAAATGGACATTGAATTAGATTATTCTTAAGTAATTTTTATACAGATGATTCGATACGAAATTATAACCCTCATCAGATACACTTGGAGGTTCAGCATAATTTTTCTTTTTGAAAGTTATTTTCTGAATTTCATCTGGTGATGAAATGAAAATTAATCTAGAATTTTTTATCAAAGTCTGATCTGCATATCCTAATTTGCCACCGAAAAATGAATAAGATGGTACGCCTAATATTGCTGCTTCTCTAGTCATAGTCCCTCCTCCCCCAATTACAATATCTGATTGATAGATTAATGCAGGCCCATTTATAACTTCCTCCGGAACAATAAACTTAATAGAATTTTCCTGAAAATAATTGCAAATATCTCTTTTTTGTTCATCATCTCTTGCTATTAGTATAATAAAAATATTTTTTTGTCCTTTGAAGAGTTTTAATATTTCATCTTGTACAATTTTGCTGCTTTTAGATCGATAATGAGAAAATCTACTTTCAGGTCTAAAAACTATGTTGATTTTATCTTTTTGTAATAAACTTATCGCTTCATTTAGATAGTTAATA
>CAKZPH010000221.1 GCA_937138605.1 uncultured Ignavibacteriales bacterium | reverse complement strand
TATAAATGCAATTATGATTAAACCAGTAGATTTTAATCCAGAAAAAAAATATCCTGTTTTATTCTATAATTATTCTGGTCCCGGAAGTCAAATAGTTCGAAACTCATGGGGTGGCCCTCAATATTTATGGCACCAAATGCTTGCCCAAGAAGGTTATATAATTTTTATGATTGATAACCGTGGAACTGGTGGAAGAGGAAAATCTTTCAAAAATATGGTCTACAAGAACTTAGGTTACTGGGAAGTGAATGATCTTGTACAAGCTGTTAAATTTCTTAAAACACTTCCTTATGTAGATGAAAGTAGAATTGGAATCTGGGGATGGAGTTACGGTGGATATATATCTGCATTAGCAATACTTGAAGCTGCTGACTTTTTCAAAGTTGCTGTTTCAGTTGCGCCAGTTACTCATTGGAAGTTTTACGACACAATTTACACTGAAAGATATATGTCCACTCCTGAGTTAAATCCAGAAGGTTATGAAAGAAGTGCCGTCACTAACAAAGCTAATAAATTGAAAGGTAAGTTACTTTTGATTCACGGCACCGCTGACGACAATGTCCATTTTCAAAATACAGTTGTTTTTGTTGATGAGCTGATTAAGGCAAACAAACAATTCCAGGTAATGTTTTACCCTGGAAAAGACCACGGAATTTCCGGTGGTAAAACGAGAGAACAACTATTTAACATGATAACTAACTTCATCAAAGAAAATTTATGACAATTCAAAAAAGGTTATCTGATGAAATTAAAAGCTTTTGTTTTATTTGTTTTGCTGTTAATATTTTTAGTCGGATGTTTTCCAACAACAGTTGATGAAGGAAAATCAGTAGCTGGCTTTTTTATGGGAATTTGGCATGGTTGGATAGCTCCAATTTCTTTGATAATTGGTTTATTAAATGATAACGTGCGAATATATGAAACGAATAACTCAGGTTGGTGGTATGACTTTGGATTCTATATTGCTATAATTGCTGGATTTGGAAGTATATCATTGTTTAGAAAGAAAAGATAAAACTTTTTCGCTAAAACAAGTAACAGAAGACACAATCGTTCTTGAATTAATTAAAATTATAAAAAAGAAGCGAAGAATCATCCCAAACTTTAATTGATTCTTCACTTCTTGATAAAAAACCAAACCATTATTCTACTAATTCATAAGTAAGGAAACCACCACCAACATTTGCGGGCAATTTTATCTTAGACATTAAGAGAACTTTATTATTAATATCAAACCAGAGAACCTGTTTTAATTCCTTATCACCTTCAGAGAATAATTCCACTTTGTATGTTTCATATTCTTTATCTCTTAGATTTATTTTTTCTATTGCACTTACTTCAAGAACAATTGATTCAACCCGATTCATCATAAAATCAAACTGTTTAAAGGTAGTTTTGTATCCTCTGCTAAGTGGAAGAGTTGAAATTGCAATCTCTGTTGATGCCCCACCACTCAAAACCGGCTCATCTAATTTAGCATCAATAGGCACAACTTGATGTCCCATCTTTATTTCACCCAAAACTCTGTCCCTGGAGAAATTAAGGTTAATAATACCAGCTCCTTGAATAAAACTTCTTCTTAACGGAAATAAAGTTTTGCCATCTAATTCAATTGTATCAACCGCGCTCATAATTCCTTCTGTTCTTTCAATAATTCGAACAAAGTCTTTTTCTGGAGAAAATTCTTTTTCTATAACTCGATTTATCTCTAAATGAAACTTTTTACCCATCAGTTCAAAATCAGACTCATAAGTTCTTTCAGTAAAATCTAACATTAATGGATCAAATTCAAGTTTCTGATAATCTGATGGTCTAATTTCCTTTGTTAGTGGATTTACAACTGTCCTTATATCTACCATTAATTCATTTAATTTGTTATGAATTTCTTCGCGCACATCTTCTTGAACTCGTCCCTTTAAGTGTTTATAGAAAAACTTTTCCATAGCAGTGTACATGGCAAGACGATTTAGTTCATTTATAAAGCCATGTCCTTCATCAAGAGCTAACATGTATTCAACATCTCTACCCAAATCGCGCAAAACCGCAACAATCTGGTCAGATTCTGATTTTTTTACTCTTGGATCATTTGCACCTTGCACGACGAACAGAGGTGCTTTTATTTTGTGAGCATAATTTAGTGGTGATTGCTCTTCTAAAATTTTTCTTTCTTCAGGATTATCTTTATCACCAACACGAAGTGCAAATGTTTTATAGATTGGTTTCCAATAAGGCGGAATCGAATTCAACAATGTTATTATGTTAGAAGGACCAACAATATCAAATCCACATGCATATAAATCAGGAGTAAAAGTTAAACCGGCAAGAGTTGCATAACCACCATAAGAACCACCAGCAATAGCAATTTTCTTTGGATCAGCAATTCCCTGTTTTATTAAATACTCAACAGCATCAGTTATATCATCTTGCATTGAACCTGTGCCCCACTGCTTATTTCCAGCGTTTAGATATTTCTTACCATAACCAGTTGAACCTCTAAAGTTAGGCTGAAAAACTGCATAACCTCTATTTGCAAGAAATTGTACAACTGGATTGTAACCCCAATAATCTCGTGCCCAGGGACCACCATGAATCAACATTACTACTGGTAAATTTTTCGCTTCTAAACCCTTTGGAATTGTTATATAACCATAAATAAGCATTTCATCTCGTGCCTTATATTTTACCGGCGTCATCGGAGAAAGATATTCCGTCGGAAGATTTGGCCGTGATTTGTATAATAATTCTGATTTTCCTGTTCTTCTATCAAACAAATAAACCGAACCTGGATCAATATCTTGTGAAACAGAAATTAGCCACAAATTTTCATCTTCAGTTAATGAGAGAAATCCTATATTCCCATCTGGAATTTGTTTTTTTAGAATTTCAAAATCCTTTTTGAACTTCGCCTGCTTTGGATAGATACGAAGTTTCTCCCCAAAGTAATAAGTTAAGAGTAACTCATTGGTTAAATCTGAAAATAATGCTCCGCTAAAATCAACTTCATTTAGTGGATCTTTATCAATTAGTTTTGACTTGCCATTCTTTAAATTAAATAACTCGAGTTGAATCTTATCTCGATTAATTCCTTTGTTTGTTGCTATGTAAACTGAGTTGCCGTCTTTTGTGAATCGAATAGTATTTACTGATTCTTCAAAAGTTACATAATATACTCTTGTTAATTTATCTCCATCAATTTTCAATATCTCAGTACCACCATCATCTGTTTGACGAATCGCAAGACGAAGGTTTCCTTCCAGGTCAGTCTCCCACCCAACAATATTTTCAGTGTTTTTAAAGATTAATTTTCTCTCACCTGTTAAGATATTTATTCGGTAAATATCATGTAAAGCGGGATCCCGATCATTTAGAGCAACAATAATTTCATTTGGCGTTTTCTTTGGAACATCAACAATCATAGCCCTTACATTGTCAAAAGGAGTCAAATTTCTTGCAGTAGGAACTGGGTCCCCTTTTTCAAAAGGATTGACTGCATAAATTCTATAGTTCTCATCACCATCTTTATCTTGTGCATACAGAATAAACCTAGAATCAATTGACCAGAAATAATTAGTTACAGGACGTTTAGTATCGGCAGTAATTGGTCGTGCATCTTCAAATTTTTCATCGATTCGTTTTATCCAGATGTTTCGAACTTTATTGAATTGCTTAAGAAAGGTGATGTATTTACCATCCGGTGAAAGTTGCGCACCAGAAATTTCAGGGTCTCCAAAGAATAGTTCCCTATCAATAATTGGTGGTTGTTGTGAATAAATTTTACTTATCATAAAAATTACCAATAATAGTGAAAAAATAATTTTACTCATTAATGACTCCTCTAATTAATCTTTTATTGAATCAACTTTGTTGACTAGAATTAATAACTACGTATATTAGAAGCTCAAAAGCTTAAATTGATTTAATAACCTTTCCAGACATTATACCTGTATGCTCATAATTTGATACAACAACTTGTCCATTGATAATTACATAAGGAATTCCATCAGGATATTGATGAGGTTCCGTAAATGTTGCTTTATCTTGAATTTTATCATAATCAAAAATAACAATATCCGCAAAATAACCTTCAACAATTTTTCCTCTATCTTTAAGTCCAATCTTCTCGGCTGGCATTGACGTCATTTTTCTTATCATTTCTTCAAGAGAACAAATTTTTCTTTCACGCACGTACTTGGAGATAGCTCTAGGAAAGGTTCCATACGCACGAGGGTGAGCAATTTTCCTGTTCATTGGTGGATATGGAGCGTGTATACCAGCATCAGATGATATCATTACGTTTGGATGAGCAATAATTTTTTCAGTTGATGTTTCTTCCATTCCAAATCCCATCATCATCACCTGATTTTCTGTTTCGATTATTATTTTAACAGTCGTCTCAAAACCATCCATTCCAATTTCTTCACTGAGTTGTTTTATCGTTTTACCTTGATAAGCTCTGAATTTCTCATTACCAACACTGGAAATTAGGACTCCATTCCATTCGCCTTCTAGATTGCTAACTTCCTTTTCAACAAATTGACGTACTTCATAAATTCGCTCTCTACTTTTTAATCTTTCCAAAAGCCTCCGTGTTCCTCCCTCTCGTACCCACAGCGGCAACAGAGAAGATAACATTGTATGATAGGCAATATAAGGATAACGATCAGCATGAATGTCTAAACCATTTTTAATTGCTTCATCAATTTTTCTCAAAACTTCATCAACTTTCCACCAATTAGTTTTACCCGAAACTTTCAAGTGGGAAATCTGAAGACGTGAATTTGATTTTCTCGCAATTTCAATAGCTTCGTCTATTGCTTCAAGCACATAATTATCTTCATTTCTAATGTGGGATGCATACAACCTGTATTGTTCAGG
>CAKZPH010000220.1 GCA_937138605.1 uncultured Ignavibacteriales bacterium | reverse complement strand
AATAGCGATATAAATACAGAGGAAAAAGACAATGAAGAACTTGAAATAGAAACAACTCCAATTAATGATAGAATTTTAACATCTGAAGATTTAATACAGGAAAAAAAAATAGCTAAAATTTCTCAGTTGAAACCGTCTCATCTCAGAGAACATTATTTAGAAATCGCGAATGAACCTGTACCTACTTCCACAAGCGAAGATGCAAGATTTAATTTTATTCTAGAAAAAATACTCGAGGTTATTAAATCAATTTTACCTGCTCATTCTGTTATTTTCTTCTGGTATAACAAGTTGAAAGGACAGGTAATATTTCACACTTATGCAAGTGATGAACTGGAAATTCAGAAAATTAGATATAATTTGGGTGATGATATTGTAAGTAAAGTTATAGTAAATGGTTCACCTGAATACATAAACAATATAAATTCAAATGTAGAAGCAAGTTTAATTAGGTATTATAAAAATACCATAAATATAAAATCCGTTGTTGCTGTACCTGTTTTTTTCAATGAACAATTAATTGGAGTTTTAGTTGCAGATAGTAAAAGTGAGGATTCTTTTGGTACAGAAACGGTTTTTTTGTTGGGTAAGTTTGTTCGATTAATAACGTTAAATCTAAGCATTTTCGATGATAAATTTTCAATTAGCACATTAAATCAAAAATTTGAAGCATTGATCAATTTAATCGTCATCAATTCTAAAGAATTAAATGAAACGACTATAATCCAAAAATTAGTTGTTTCATTTGATAGTTTACTTGAGTGGGATGTTCTAGCTATTGTATTATATAGTCCAGATTTAAAACAGTACGTAGTACAAAAAACATTAAATCGTTCTTCGTTGGTTTACATCGGAGAAGGTAATATTGTTGAACTAAAAAATACACTTGTTGGAAAAGCCATTGAAACCGGTAATAGCATAAAAATCGATGATGCTAAAAGTTATGATTACTTTGTGTACAGAAATAATCAAAATTCAAACATTCAAGGGTCAATAATCATCGTACCTATTATCTCTCCGAATATGGTTTATGGTGCATTTGTATTTGAAAATTTAAAGATTAACTTTTACACAAATGAAGATGTTAGATTAGTTGAAAAGATAGCTAATTTTTTCTCTACTAAACTTGATGCGTTATACAACCAAAAATTACTTGATGAGTATTTAAGCATTGATTTAGAAACTCTTTTGTTAAATAAAAACACATTTATTAAACGTGTCAATGAAGAACTGATCAAGTTCAGAAATTTTCCAAATGTGAATTTTGGATTTGCATTTATTCAGGTTGATAAAGCTGATAAATTAGTAAATAAGTACTCGAACAAAATATCTTCAAAAATTCTTAAGCATGTAACATTCTGTCTTAAAAATAACGCAGATGATCTAACACTGATGGGGCGAATAGATAGGTTTAAATTTGGCGTTCTTTTTTTGAACAAAGAAAGTACGGAATCATTTTTGTTATGTGAAAAAATCAGAAGTTTAATTAATAAGGAAGTTTTATCTTTTGATAACCAACAAGTTAATGTTTCTGTGAGTATCGGACACGCCAGTGGTCGAGGAAATACGCCCATTGAAAAATTATTTAATGATGCTGAATTAGCACTCGAAAAAGCAATTTCCGAAGGTGGAAATAAAGTAAAATCTGTTAAATAGAAATTTTATGGCGAAAGCAATAGTTATAGTCCTAGATGGTGTTGGAATTGGTAATGCACCTGATGCACATTTCTACAACGACCAAGGTGCAAATACATTAGGGAATATTTTGAGAAAAATCAAACATCACAATATTAAAAATCTTGCAAGTTTAGGATTAACCAAACTTGTGGATTTCCCTCATAATGAGTTTAGAATTATTGGAAATTATGGTAGAATGATTGAGGTTTCAAAAGGAAAAGATAGTACTACAGGTCATTGGGAACTAGGTGGATTTATAACAAATAAGCAATTTCCTATTTATCCAGACGGGTTTCCAGAAGAAGTGATTCAAAAATTCTTAAAAGAAAATAATTTGAATGGAATTTTAGGAAATAAAGTTGCCTCTGGAACGGAAATTATTAAAGAACTTGGCGAGGACCATATTAAAACTGGCTATCCGATTGTTTATACTAGTGCAGATTCTGTTTTTCAAATTGCTGCGCATATAGATGTGATTCCAGTTGAGAGACTGTACCAAATTTGTAAGGTAACACGTGAAAAAGTGATGATAGGAGAGCATGCTGTTGGAAGGATTATAGCACGTCCTTTTATGGGAGAAAATGGTAAGTTTGTTCGTACTTCAAGGCGAAAAGATTTTGCACTTGAACCTGAAGGTAACGTTATTTTTGATGTTTTGAAAAAAAATAATATTAAGACAATCGGGATTGGAAAGATAAATGATCTTTACGCTTATAGAAATATTGATGAACAAATTAAAACTCAAAGTAATTACGAAGGGATTATTAAGACAATAGAATGTGTGAAAAAAGAAACTAAAGCATATATTATGACTAATTTAGTAGATTTCGATATGCTATATGGTCATAGAAGAGATGTTGATGGCTTTTATAACGCATTATTGGAGTTCGATAATTACCTACCAGAAATCATATCGAATATGAGTGAAGACGATTTGCTCTTTATTACGGCTGATCATGGTAATGATCCAACCTATACAGGCTCTGATCATACTCGCGAAATGGTGCCCATACTAGTTTATGGAAAGAAAATAAAAACTAATGTCGATCTTGGTACTAGAAAAACTTTTGCAGATCTCTCGAAGACAATTTGTGATTTTTACAATGTTCAAAATGACCTTGCGGGAACAAGTTTTTTAAATTTATTATAGTGGTAAATAACTCATGGAAAGAGAATTAGAAGTTAAATATAAAAATGGAACATTACTTCTTGATGAGGAAGATAAAGAATTTTTTATTTCCCTGGGAGTAAGTAAAGTGAAAATTAAATTTGTTTGCGATTTTATAGAAATATGTAAAGAGCATAAAATTTCAATAAAAAAAGTTCAGAAAATTGCAAGTGTTCAAAAAGTTCCTTTGGAAGTAGCTCTTGGTATATTTTTATCATTGGGTAGGCTAAATTCCAAGCAAAAAAGTCAAGCGTCTTAAGATGAAACAAGTATTAATTGATACCGAAATTTTTATTGATCATTTAACTACAAATAAAAAAGAATCTTCTTTGATGAAATTGTTAGGAAGATATAATTGTTTTACAACAGTTATAAATGCTATGGAAATATATGAAAAAGTGGGAAGGCAAAATAAAAGATATGCAGACATGGTATTGTATCCGTTGAAAGTATTAGGAATTCCCAGTAGGTACGCTGAAAAAGTAATTGACATTATGGAACTTTCAAAGATTAAAAAAAATAAAAGTTTGCGCGACATACTAATTGTAATGATGGCAGTTCAAAATGACCTAATACTAGCAACGTTTGATATTAAAAAATACTCAGATTTTGTAAATTTGAAACTTCTTAAAATAAATAAAGGGGGACTCATTGATACTTGGAAGAGTAATAGGCACAGTATGGGCAACCAGAAAAGATGAAAATTTGGTAGGCGCCAAATTTTTGATTGTTCGGCAGATAAATCTTGATTATTCAGATACTAAAAACTTCATTATTGCTGTGGATAGCGTAGGCGCTGGTGTGGGTGAAGTAGTACTTATTGCAACGGGTTCATCTGCCAGACAAACAACATTTACGAAAAACAAGCCAATCGATGCTGTAATAATGGCGATCGTTGACAAGCTCGATATTGCTATTAAAGAACAAAAATTTGAGGCTACAAAGAACTAATGTTTTTTGCTAAAGTAATAGGAACAATTTGGGCTACGAAAAAGTATCCAGCCTTGAATTCTTTGAAAATGCAGTTTATCCAGCCGTTGAACTCTAAATTGGAGAAGGTTGGGGAACCGATTGTAGCCATCGATACGGTCGGAGCGGGTCCTGGCGAGATAGTTATGTATATCACTGCCTCAGAAGCAGTGATTCCATTGCCTGTGGACATGGCTCCTGTTGATGCATCTATTGTGGGTATAATTGATAGAATTGATTTAGAAACAAAATAGAGGTTTATATATGGTAAGAATAACTAAACAATACACAAATAGAGAAAGTCAATCACTCGATAAATATTTACAAGAAATCGGAAAAGTCGATTTAATTACTTCTGAGGAGGAGATCGATTTAGCTCAAAGAATTAAAAGAGGAGATCAACAAGCTTTAGAAAAGCTTGTTAAGGCTAACCTTAGATTTGTGGTTAGCGTAGCAAAACAATATCAAAATCAAGGACTCTCACTAGGAGATTTGATTAACGAAGGTAACTTAGGTTTAATAAAAGCGGCAAAAAGATTTGACGAAACAAGAGGGTTCAAGTTCATTTCCTATGCGGTATGGTGGATAAGACAATCTATATTGCAAGCATTAGCAGAACAATCAAGAATTGTTCGTTTACCACTAAATAGAGTTGGTGCTCTTAATAAAATTGGTAAGGCTTTTAGTAACCTCGAACAAGAGTTTGAGCGAGAACCAAGTGCAGAAGAGCTATCAGAACAGTTGAATATACCAGTAAGTGAGATTTCGGATACATTGAAAATTTCTGGACGACATGTTTCTGTGGATTCACCATTTGCGCCTGGTGAAGAAAATAGATTACTTGACGTTATCACTAACGATCAACAGCCTGCCCCTGATCATGGCTTGATGAAAGAATCATTGAAAATGGAAATTGAACGAGCTCTTTCAACCTTAACAGAAAGAGAAGCGGAAGTTATTCGTTTGTACTTTGGTTTAAATCAAGAGCACTCTTTAACACTTGAAGAAATTGGTGAGAAATTCAATTTAACACGAGAACGAGTCAGACAAATTAAAGAAAAGGCTATTCGCAGGCTCCGTCATACATCACGAAGCAAAGCTTTGAAAGCTTATCTTGGTTAGCTCATGTGCTGAACTTTATGTTCAGCACAAATTTTTATATCTTATCAGGTAATATTCTAGTTTTGAATAAAATAATCTTACTAATCTGATAGAGAGCATTGCATAAATTAACTTTAAATATCTTATTATCAGTAATAGTATTTTATGGCTGTTATGGACCTCCTCGATTTGTAACAAAAGAACTCCAGAAAAATAATTCCCACGAATACTCAATTGATAGTGTAAGAATTACCAGGGCTTTGTATTCTAAAAATGACACTACAATGCGATTCGCACTAGATTTAGATTTTACAGAAGAAGAACTACAAGAAATTTTTCTTGAAGAAGAAACAAAACCAATAACAGACATAAATCAGTTTTTAATAAGTTACAGACTTTTAGACACTACAAATAGTATTCCCACCAGTTATGAACGTTTTTTAATGTCAATCATAAATTATATTGGAACTCCCTATAAATTTGGAGGCAACACTAGAAAAGGTTTAGATTGTTCGGCTTTTACACAACTAGTTTTTCTTGAAGCATTCAATTTGGAATTACCACGTTCTACGTTACAACAAATAAAAATTGGACTAGCCGTTCCGAGAGGTGATTTAAAATTTGGTGATTTAGTTTTTTTTAATACCAGAAGAAGACAAAATCCAGGGCATGTTGGTATTTATTTATGGGATGATTACTTTGTTCATGCTTCCACAAAATATGGAGTTATCATAAGCTCAATGGGAGAAGGATATTATCATAAAAAATTCGTTGGTGCCCGTAGGATTCAGGAAGTTTATGCCATAATAAATGATTGATTATTTATTTCTCTGAAGGAAGATATAGTTTTAAATTCCTTGTCATGGTAACATAAAAATTAAAAACCCCGACGCTGTCGGGGTTTTCAAATATGAAACTTTATGAACACCCACTTGTTGCACCGCACTCGAAGCATTTATAACAACTGCCGCTACGAACCATTATCGAACCGCACTCTGGACATGGTGGGGCATCAGCTTGGCTTACAAAAACTAATTTTTCTCTGACCTCAATTGAATTCGAAACTTTGGAAGCATTTTCTAAAATGTCCTCTATCTTTGAGTCTGATAATTCACGGTCTTCAATGGAAATGGATTCTTCTTTTCCCTCTGACTCTTTAGGTAGAAATTTAAGTGCAAGCCAACGGAAAATGTAATCCATAACAGATTTTGCAATTGGAATTTGTTTATTATTTGTAAAGCCTGATGGTTCAAATCGAGTATGAGTAAACTTGTCAACTAAAACTTTTAATGGAACACCATATTGTAATGCTAGAGATATAGCTGTTGCAAATGAATCCATCAATCCTGAAACAACACTTCCTTCTTTAGACATAACGATGAAAATTTCCCCCGGTGTACCATCTTCGTACATTCCGACAGTTATGTAGCCTTCATGACCGCTTATACTGAATTTATGGGTAATAGATTTTCTTTCATCAGGTAATCTTCTTCTTTTTGGTCTGACCTCTAAAGCGCTTTCGCTTTTTTCTTCTGATTTTAATTTTTTATCAGATTTAATGGATGTGCTTAAGGGTTGAGTTAGCTTACATCCATCTCTATAAACTGCAATTGCTTTAAGACCATACTTCCATGCCTCGATATACGCATTTTTTATTTCCTCTGGAGTTACTTCATTGGGCATATTTACAGTTTTGGAAATTGCACCAGAGATAAATGGTTGAACTGCTGCCATCATTTTAATATGGCCACTATAGTGAATTGAGCGTTTACCATTTGCAGGTTTGAATGCACAATCAAACACGGATAAATGTTTTTCAATTAAATACGGAGCACCTTCAATTGTGTCATTTTTATTAATATATGCGATGATTTGTTCTATTTGCTCACTATCGTAACCTAATTTCTCTAATGCAAGAGGTACTGTACTATTAACTATTTTAAATAAACCTCCTCCAACAAGTTTTTTGTATTTTACTAAGGCTATATCTGGCTCAACTCCTGTTGTGTCACAGTCCATCATAAAACCTATTGTACCTGTAGGAGCTAAAACGGTAACTTGAGAATTTCGATATCCATACTTCTGTCCCAACTGATATGCTTCTTGCCAAACTTCAACAGCTTTATCGTACAGATCTATAGGAATTAGAGTACCGTCAATTTTTATGGCAGCATCCAGATGTTTTTTAATTACTCTTAACATTGGCTCACGATTTTTGTAGAATTCCTTAAATGGATTAATCGTGCTTGCAATTATAGCTGACTGTTTATAAGATTCTCCTGTCATAATGGCAGTAATGGCAGCTGAATATGCTCGACCTTCATCACTATCATAAGGTAAACCTAAGGACATAAGTAATGCACCTAAATTAGCGTAACCTAAACCTAAAGGTCTGAAGTGGTGACTATTTTTTTCAATTGCTTTTGTAGGATAGGATGAATTGTCTACTATGATTTCCTGTGCTGTAATAAAAATATCGCAAGCATATTTGAATTTTTCTATATCAAATGTGCCATCGGGTAATCTAAATTTCATTAAATTGAGTGATGCTAAATTACAAGCCGAGTCATCAAGAAACATGTACTCACTGCATGGATTGGAGGCGTTGATTCTTCCACTATTGGGGCATGTATGCCAATCGTTTATAGTTGTATCAAATTGTATTCCTGGATCACCACAAAACCAAGCAGATTCAGCAATTTGGTTCATTAAGTCGACGGCACGGTAAGTATCCAATATCTTTCCCGTTTTAACAGCTCGTGTATGCCATTCCTTATCATTTATAACGGCATTCATGAAATCATCGCTTACTCGAACTGAGTGATTGGCGTTTTGATATGCAATACTGTCATATGCTCCACCTGGAACATTAAATCCTGGATTATATCCCATTTGAATTAATGCATGAGCTTTCTTCTCTTCGTCAGACTTACAGTTAATGAAATCAACTATATCCGGATGGTCGATGTTAAGAATTACCATTTTTGCAGCACGGCGAGTTTTGCCTCCACTCTTAATAACACCCGCAAATGCATCAAATCCTTTCATAAATGACACAGGACCTGATGCCATTCCACCTCCGCTAAGAGGTTCTTTTGATGAACGAAGTATACTTAAATTGGAACCCGTTCCTGATCCATATTTAAAAATCATTCCTTCAGTCTTTGCTAAATCTAAAATAGATTCCATCGTATCTTCCACAGAATTTATAAAACACGCAGAACATTGGGGTTTCTCTTCTATTCCAACATTGAACCAGACGGGACTATTAAAACTACCGTATTGATTTACAAGAAGATAAGTTAGCTCATTGTAAAATGCCTCTGCATCCTCCAGGCTTGCGAAATAATTGTCCTTAATTCCCCAATCAGTAATCGTTCTGGCTACTCTATGTACGATTTGTTTTACACTTTTTTCTCTTTCGGATGTATTAAGTTGCCCATGAAAATATTTTGATGCAACAACGTTGGTTGCTGTCATGGACCAGCTTTTGGGAACTTCCACATCTTTTTGATGAAAAACAGTTTGACCCTTCTCATTTGTAATTATTGCCTCCCGCAACTCCCATTCGATTTCGTCAAATGGATGAATTCCTTTCTTAGAGAAAACATATTTAAAATTCAAACCATTCGATTTAAAGAGATTTTCATCTCCTCTTCTTAAATTTTCTTTGTCATTGTGTTTTTGGTGGCTCATATTAACTCCTTTTTATTAGTGTTTATATCGTCTTTGGAGTCAGTTCCTTGTTCAAAAAATATAATATATTTTTTCAGATCTTTTGTGTTTACAATCAAAACATTTGAGGTACTACCTCGTTTATGACAATTAGTTTGTCTGCAACGACTCCAAGAAAAAATTTTAAGAAGAATAAATAGTTTATAATTATAACTTATACAAATCGCTGAGTAAACCATAGATCTATTAAAAATGTCTTGATGCTTTTTTAATTTACGTAAAACTCTTACGAAGGCAAATACTTAAAGTAATCAAAATGAAAAAATCATAATTTTTCTTTTAAGTTTTTCAAATTTTTAATTCTTGCAATAGTGATTTATCTTAAATAGAGTGGGCCATCAGGACCCATAGGTAAACCGCTAATCATCCAGAGAATTAGTAGTAATGTCCATCCGAGTGTGAAAATTATTGTATACGGTAGCATCGTTGAGATTATAGTTCCAATCCCATATTTCTCATCGTACTTTTGAGCGAAAGCAACAATCAGAGCAAAGTAACTCATCATAGGAGTGATAAGATTTGTTACGGAATCACCAATTCTGAATGCTCCTTGAGTCAAAGCTGGATGATAACCCAGAAGCATAAACATTGGTACAAAAACTGGTGCTAAAATTGCCCATTTTGCAGAGGCACTACCCATAAAAAGATTTATAAAAGCTGACAACAAAACAAAAGCAACAATCAAACTAATTCCAGTTAGGTTGATTAGCTTTAAAAATTCCGCACCTTTTATGGCCAGGATAAGTCCTATGTTACTGTACCTGAAGTAATACACAAATTGAGCAGCAAAAAATACCAGCACTATGTAAGTAGCGAGTGTGCCCATTGATTTAATTATATGCTTCATTAAATCTTTATCATTTCTAATAGACTTTACTGTAATACCATAAATCAGACCTGGTATGAAGAAAAAAAGCAAAATACCGGTTATTATTCCATCGAAGAAAGGAGAATGCAGAATTTCTTTTGTTTCTGGATTTCTGAGTAAACCATTTTCAGGAATAATGGTAAGTGAAAATAAAACAAGAAGAATTAAAGCAGATAATCCAGAATACTTTAAGCCCTTTTTTTCTAAGGGAGTAATTTCTTCAATTACAACTTTTTCTGCATTACCTGTATAATTTTTAAGTCTGGGCTCAACTATTTTCTCTGTTATAACTGTTCCCAGTATAACTATCAAAATCGCTGATACAAACATAAAGTAAAAATTAACTGCTGCATTTACTTTTATATCTGGATTTATGATCTGAGCTGCCGATTGTGAAAGCCCAGCTAAGATTGGATCCACTGAACCAATTAAAAAATTAGCTCCAAAACCGCCACTAACTCCACAAAAAGCTGCGGCAAGTCCAGCAATTGGATGACGACCAAGGGCATAAAATAACATAGCACCAAGAGGAATCAAAATGACATATCCTGCCTCTGAAGCAATGTGAGACAATATACCAGTGAACACTAATGAAAAGGTAATAAATCTTTTGGGTGCATTAAGTACAAGAGCACGAATAAGAGTATTAAATAAACCAGAACCTTCGGCTACTCCAATTCCTATCATTACTGCAAGCACATAACCCAGTGGAGGGAAGTTGACGAAATTATAAGTCACATTTGTATATATCCACCTTAAACCATCTCCACTGAGAAGATTCTTTACTTTTATTTCTGAACCATTAGCTGGATGAATTGCTGTCCATCCGAGTAAGTCACCAAGCCAGGATATCCCAACAACTAAAAGTGCTAATACTGCAAATAAAGTTGCTGGATGTGGTAGTTTATTACCAATAAGCTCAATGTAATCTAAAGATTTGTTGAAGATAATTGAGAATAATTGCTGAATTTTTTTCATAGTGTACAATTTTTCGCAAATATACATAAAGAAATTGTATTAAAAGATATGTTTATTATTTCAATTTGTTTAATAGAAATTTTGTCTAATTGTTTGAGAGGTGTTATTCTATCCGACATATTTAATAAATAGTCAAGTTTATAAAATCTAAATATTTACTAATACAAGTATCTAACTTGTGATTATCGAATAGATATTAAAGATTAGAGATGACAATAGGTGGCTTTTAATTATTTCAAAACAATATGGGTAATAAATTCTTAGACCCCTATACTTAATTTTGAATAAATAATAGTCAGACAATGATCAATTTTAACAATCTTAAAAATTTTGTTCGAAAAATAATACTACTTTTATTTTCTTGATATTTTACATCTGTCAAATTATCTTGCCAAATAAATAAGGAGAACTTAAATGCCAATAGCTACCGATTTTTCAACTATCGTAGAAATGTACGATAGAATAACCAAGCTTTTTGCAAACACAGATAGACCTGTTCTTGTTGCTCGAGAGAATCAAGTTTGGACGGGCATCAGTTACAGAGAGCTGAGGGAGAAAGTAAGAAATTTAGCTATGGGATTGATGAGTTTAGGTTTGAAAAGGGGTGATATGATAGCTATTCTATCCGAAAACAGGCCAGAATGGATAATGTCAGATTTAGCAATTTTGTCTATTGGTGGAGTTGATGTACCTCTCTACCCTTCATCAACAGCTAGTACAATTGAGTATATTCTTAATGACTCAGAATGTAAAGCCATAATTGTATCTAATAAATTACAACTGTCAAAAGTTCAAAAAATTAAATCTAATGTTAAAAATTTAAAGCACATTATTCTACTTAATGAAAAGGATGTAGAGCCTGAGGTTTTTGTTTTTTCATCATTAATCGAAATGGGTCGAGCTAATCAAAGTAAATATGAAACTTTGCTCGACGAAGAGATGAAAAAAGTTCAACCAGACGATTTAGTTACGCTTATTTATACATCCGGAACGACAGGCGAACCGAAAGGTGTTATGCTCACTCATAATAATTTTGTAAGCAACGTTAAAGCAGCATTACAGGTAATTCCTGCAGACCACAATGACATATTTTTATCTTTTCTTCCACTTTCTCACTCCTTTGAAAGAATGGCCGGTTATTATACAGCATTTTCTGCGGGATGCACGGTTTATTTTGCTGAATCAGTAGATACAGTAGCTCGGGACTTAAAGGAAGTAAGACCAACTATTATGACTTCAGTACCCAGACTTTTTGAAAGAATCCATAGTCGTATTATGAAAAATGTAGACACAGCTCCGCCTGCAAGACAAAAGATTTTTTATTGGGCGCTTGAGGTAGGGAAAAAATATCAGCAGACAAGAAAAGAAGGCAAGGTTTCACCAATTCTTGCGGCAAAGTTTAAATTGGCAGATAAAATAGTGTTTCACAAGATAAAAGCTGCAACTGGTGGAAGGTTGAGATTTTTTGTTAGCGGAGGAGCGGCTCTACCCCAGGAAATTGGTGAGTTTTTCGAATCTATGGGAATTTTGATACTCGAAGGTTATGGGCTTACGGAATCTAGTCCAGTTATATCGGCTAATCGTGTTGATGATTACAAATTTGGAACAGTTGGTAAACCGCTTCCAGGCGTAGAAGTAAAAATTGCAGAAGATGGTGAAATACTTGCTCGTGGTCCCAACATCATGAAAGGTTATTATAAAAACAAAAAGGCCACAGAAGAAGCAATTGATAAAGATGGTTGGTTACATACAGGAGACATTGGTGAGTTCGATAAACATGGATTTATAAAAATCACTGATCGAAAAAAACATCTCTTTAAAACTTCAGGTGGAAAATATATTGCTCCACAACAACTTGAAAATTTGTTTACAAGAAGCAAATTCATTGATCAATTTGTCCTGATTGGTGATAATAGAACATTTCTTTCTGCATTAATAACTCCAGATTTTGAAGCGATTA
>CAKZPH010000219.1 GCA_937138605.1 uncultured Ignavibacteriales bacterium | reverse complement strand
TACTTTTTTCGGATAAATCTATGTCTTTATTGATCTTACAGGTATTTTATCAACCGAAAGGAGGTACGCTTAGTAAAATAAAGTGTATCAAATAGTCATACTAAATGTACAAATTTAATATTCCTACATTTCTTGTTTGTATGCTGGCATCGGAAATATTATCTTCACCGGCTGTCGAAATACGGCGTGTTGCACCAATAATTCGCCTTTGGATAACCGAGTCACGGACAACTTCAAATCCTGGTCAAGAAACCTGTAGTCAGGTTGCATAACTTCACTTGAAGTACTTCGACCAAGAATCTTAGTTGCAGAGTTTCCTGTTACTCTCGGATGAACAGCACTCATAAACTGTTGGGCAGACAAAAGAATGACACCGAGAGAACGACCTCGTTCAGAAATATCAAGAATCTGTTCTATGAGCGGTGAATCCTTGAGACCTGCGGGAGCGTATTTGTTCAACTCATCCACAAAGATGAGTACTTTCTTCGGTAAGTTGAGTGTCTCATCTGACTCAGCAAACATCTCGTAAACAGTGCGGATGATATCGCCAAAGACGAACGCTTGCTCGTGATCTTGAAGGCGGGCAATGTCAACAACGTAAGTGTGACCGCCTTCAATCTTGTTAATGGACTCGGAGAGGTTGTATTCATTCCGTCCTCGTCGGTTGGTGAAAATTCCCGTTGATCTGGTTTTCACCATTCGGCGGAGATGACGCCGAAACTTACCAACAGAGCTTGCTTTAACATCGCCAAAGCTCTGGGACTTGCCATTATAGAAAAGAGGCGGACCATCAAGAAGACTTTGCCAATCCTCAACTTTTGCCCATGGTGACTCTGCCGTTTTGTTCATTAAACCATTTGAGATTTCACCAACAAGTGAGTCAATCGTTTCAGTCGGATCAGGAATTGCTGAGAAGAGAAGATCAAGTTTCTCTATACAATCGTTGAGCTCGTAAGCGTATAGTCTTGACTGTCTTGGAATTACAAAACTGTTTGCCTGACCGTTCTTAGCTCGAGGCAAATAGTAATGAACATTCTGAAATGGCTTTGGTTCAAGTCCAAGTTTAAGCCAGAGAGATTTTTGACCCTCATCCAGCTTGGTTGGCGGCTCATCAATGCGGAGAAGATCACCGTGCTTTACGTTCATTATGATGACTGCAACTTAAGACGGATCGATTTTCTCGAGAATGGATTGAAGCAAAAACATCGCATAACTTGTCTTTGTGGCAAGACCGCTTATTCCAGAAATATTGACGTGTGCTGACTCAGGACCAATTACATAAGATTTATCTAGATATACGACAGCCTCAATCTCATTGCTCATCTTGATAAGGCCAGCAGGAATTCGATTTTCTTCTTTCATTGTATCAATGCCGAGTGCAGCGTGTATACCAGACTCCTCAGCAAAACGAACATTCTTCTCATTCTCAATCGGCATATAGATTCCATCTTTATATGTTCCATCCGGTCTCTTGCCGCCTCCGTCATTCATCATCACATTTACCTTTGCCAGCGTTGCACCAACTCTTGGCGTGTTAGGTTCTTCAGAGACTGAGCCAAAATTGTTTGAGACGAAATTGGCAAGATGACTTACCGCATCGGTACGGTGCTCAAGGTTTGTGACAAGCCCGTAGGTTTTACTTCTGTTAAAATGCTCGGCCTCAACGATATCGAATGGATTAACTATAACATCAGGTGTGATCCAGAAGTTGAACTTGTCAGCAGTATTTGGATCTCGTTCTGTGGCAGATGTTTTGCCAATGACGGGATTGCCTTTGTTTTCATTCATTTGTTTTGACTCCTCAATGCATTATTGATGCAACCTTTAATGACTTCTGTAGAATAAAATTGTTGTTTCGATGCATGCTCTGCCTGATAAACCGGATAGATGTGAGAATGCCATCGGTCGTCTGAGCCGTAAGGCGTTACGAAACGCTCGGCAAGTAAAGCTCCAGAAACCTCGTCGAGCAACTCGGTTGTGAGTGGTTGTTCTTCAAGAATAGGAATTTCGCATTTAACCACTCCGAATAACGGGTACAAAACCTGCTGAGATTGGCGCAGGCGAACATACCAGAATGCGGTCTTACCTCCATAACCCTCATAAGCTGTGGTGCGATGGTTTGGAGGAAGCTCACCAAGCAAAGAGACCACACTTTGCTTTTCCTTAGTTTTACCACCTTGTACATAAAACTTCTGTACACTTGTAAAACTTTTTGCAACGCCGATAACCTTTGGACTTTGCATTCCTCCGCCATATTTGCCAAAAGAGACAAGGCCATCTTTAATCATCCAATGGTCTTTTATTTTTTCACGGAACTCCTTGACAATATCAAACTCCATAGTGCTCATCAAGTGTCGGGTTTTACTGCGTCCACGTTCACGTAAATCTTGGGCTTCCTGATAATCCCCGCTGAAAGCATCCATCTCCGCCAAATCACGGATAACAATTCTAACCTTAGCTTCTTTAGTTGACTCTTGAATGCGCTCCCATGCTGAATCAGAAATTCTTGCTTTGGCAAGAAGGAGGAACCATTGATGCCGTTTAAAATCGGGAACGATGCTTAACTTTCCATTTGCGTATCTTTCGAGGATGACAATGGCAATCTGAGCAAGAAAGATCGGGGTTGCACGGTCGTGCTCAAGTCCTGTTGCAAGGAAGTAATGTTTATATGAACCATCTAGAAAGTACCGGAAAAAGTGATTCTTGGTTCTTTCGATCGGCTGAACCGGACGGTACTTCCATGTCGGTTTAGGGATTTCCAAAGAGGTTTCAACGAGTAAATGATCACCTGAAAGTTTTGTGTCGTCTCGTTCTTCCTCGTCAATGTATGTCATTTCTTCAACCACTCCTTCGCTTGCGGGTAAAATCTCAAGTTGATCTGAAACTACTGACATCACTGATTTTAATGTTTCTGTAAATTCACGCATTTAATCACCGAACGATTTAAAATAATTTTCAAAGGATTGCCCTTTTTTCAATAAAGGCAGTCGGGCACCTCTTTCATTTAACTTTTTAACAATTATTTCAGCATCTTCTCTTGTCAACCATTTATGTTGGACAGAATAATAAATTAAGCCAATTGTTCCAGTATGATGAACTCCAAATGCTTTCATCTCTTTTCTCGCCTTTCGATCATCTATTACTACAGTTCCTTTTGTATTGATTCCCAACGTAATTACATCGGTATCTACTTCGCCTAATCTTGAAACGAGCATCTCAATTGTTTTAGACGACAAAGTTGAAAACTCGACGGGTTTAATAATAAAATAGTCTGCAATGAGTTTCTGGTAATACGTTTTATATGTTTCCTTAATTTGTGTTTGCTTTTCAACACTTGGGGGAATCATCAACTCATAGAGTTGTATCAGATTCTTTAATATTAGTTCCATTTCTCCTCTGTGTCCGAAGTTGAAAAGAGCAGATGTATCAAAGACAAGAGGATTTTTTAACGTTAAGATTATCCCCATCAAGCTGCTTCCACTCAGAATTCAAATACTTCTTCAGATTCAACAACACGCTCAGCGAGATAATCGTCAAGAGTTATACGGTCTGTGAAAAACCAATCGTGTAATTTTCCTGTAGATATTTCTTGAGCATCAAATAATTCCAATGCTGTCCTAAGAAATTCACTCGCAACTTGTTCGTCGATATTTTCAACACGAGTTGCCGGTAAAGAAGGAATTGTTTTATGTTTGCTGAGATATAATCGTTTTTCCTCCCAAGAAAAGATACCCATCTTTACCAGTTGGTAATAAATGGCATCTCGTGAAACGTTGAAAAAACGGGCGATAGAATCGACAAACTCGATAGATTTAATGTTAATAGCTGGATTAGCTAGAATTTGCTTTATCATATTAGTAGGCATTAGGAATTCGGCAGCAAAAGCATGGGCTTCCTTCTCTATTGGGTCGCGGCTCGATGAAATAGTAGAAACTAATGTTTGTTGATTGTCTCGGCCTGCGTGGAAAAGGATATGTGCAAATTCGTGAGCAAGAGTGAAAAGCCGGCGCTCTTTCGTATGAAGACGATTAATAAAAATTACTGCAAATGCATCGCGGTAAGATAAACCAGATAACTCCCAGGGTAATGCCCATTCAAAAATATGAATGTTAAGTTCAGTGAGTGCTTGCTTAAATTCTTCCAGTGTAATTCGCTGATTAAGTTTTAGCGTTTCACGTAATTGTTGCACTATGGTTGGCAACTGCTGTTGGAAATAATCCATTTTAATTGCAAACTGCCGTGGGATTTTTTTGGCGAGCTTGTAAGCTGAGTTCAAGTAGTGAATCTGCATTTCTGCATCTACCAAAGCTTTTTCTATCGCTTTTTTTTCTTCATTTGAAAGTAATTTTTTAGACCTGAATTTAAACGTGACGGACAATTCTGCATTAAGAAGATAATCGAGTGTTACACCTAATGCACGTGCGATTGACATTAACTGATTGATTGACGGCTGACGCTCACCTTTTTCCCAGCGGGATAATTGACTGGTGTGTACACCAAGAAGTTTCGCAAGCTCACCCTGACTTAAGCCGGAGTGTTCCCGCAGTTCCTTTATACGAAATTGTTTTACTGTCTTCATTTTTTTCTTAAGTTGGCAATTTATTGACTATCTGGCAAATAATATAACATATATATATGCCAAAGTCAAGTATTATTTGCCAGTACTATGAAAATAAGCACCTCTCGGCACTATTTCATCTCCTCCAAACTATCCTTTATATCTTTCAACTCTTCTTTGCTCAAGCCCCACATTTTAGCGGCAAGCTCGTCTATCTGTTCTTCAAGATCAACCACGCTGATGCCTGCAGCGACTCTCTCGTGGCATTGTTTGGTGAGGCGGGCTAACTCTTTGTGCGTGTCATCCTTCGGATTGAACTTCGGCACTTTGATGTTCTCAAGGATGTGTGTACTCTGCTGAGTTGAGATTGTGTACGCCTGAACTACGAAACGTGCAATGGAAGAACCGAGTAGAGCACAAACGTAATGAGCTTTATCTTGTTGTTGGAATGGAACGAGCATAAGCTTGTGGTCGGGAATAACAACTTTGCCATCGAGGGAAGAAACTACGGCACACTCAAACTCAGAGGACTGTTCTTTCCACACCACTTTGTACGGGGCAAAGGTATAGGGACCGATGTTGTAGAGCGAAGAGAAAGGCTCGCCAATAGGTTTCAGATATTTCTTGTAGCCGCTTCTTGTCTCGAGTTGTTGTTTGAATTTTGAAAGATAGTCGAATGCCTTTGGAAACCTCGATTGAAAAACTGTTTGCGCTATACCCTTGCTTGGCTGTTTGGGGTCTTGAGGAACGATAATGTGAGCCTTTTGGTCTGAACCCCAGCGTTTAACGTCTCGTCCTCTCAACAAAGGATAGACAATGTCGTACTCTATTTGCGCCTCCTAAGCAACAACTTTAGTCTTGCCAACTTCGTTCAGATTTGAAAAAGTTACGAGGTTACGCTTGCAATCTTTGATTGTTCCCCAGTAAACGCCGTTGAGCCAAGTGCAACTGCCCGCACGGGCTTGGTACGCCGCTTCGCCAACAAAGTTCTTCAGAGCTTTGATCGCTTTCGGTCGAGCGGAAATCCAGCTTCCTTGTTCCGTGCCGTTAATACTTTGCGCCTTGAGATAACTTACTGTTGTTTTCCGCACAACTTCAACCAAATCAAGATCGATTGAAATAGAACCTTTCCCCTTCTTGCGCCAAACGTCAGATTGTGTGAAAAGTGAACTCATAATTTTTCAAGTAATATAATTTTCCTAAAAAGAATCTGCAAATATTTACAAAAGCATCACTTACAGAAGAACATATCGTTTCCCTCAATTCCCCTATCATCAAAACTGCCTCTTTCAACTTCTCTAATCCTATTATGTTGACTACTCTCTTGATGTTATAAGCAAGTACCGTCAAACTCATCTCTCCTGCAACCTTCGCTTTCCCTCTCATCAACATATATCCTTGATTCATTCCTCGCTTCAGTATTCCAAAGATATGATCTATTAGGATGTTCCGCTTCTTCACTTTGTCTTTCTCTTTTCTTACTCGCTACCGCATATCCTCAAGTATCCTTTCGTGTTTCCATCAGTAAATTGTTCTCCATCGCTTACTCCTCGTACAACGCTTTAGATGTGAACAGGCTTTACAATTATTACTTCGATACAGTCTCATCACCCTTCCATGGTGAACTGCACTGTTTCTGTATGTCAGCTCGCTCCCTATCGGACATCGGTACATATCTCGCTCGCTTTGACATTTCACTTAAATGTCCATCATCTTTAACGTTATTGCTCACTTCATAATCCAATATTAGTTTGTGTTTATCGTCAACGGCTAACTG
>CAKZPH010000218.1 GCA_937138605.1 uncultured Ignavibacteriales bacterium | reverse complement strand
TAAGGACAATCTTAAATGATGTTTATGGATTTGAAAAGAGTAAACATTTTTTGATTGCTAAATTAAGAGACTTTGGAATGGTATTTATCACTTTGCTTTTTTTCCTGATTACTATTTTGATAAATCCACTATTTCAAATCTTTAAAGGGATAATGCATAGTATCCCATTACTAAATAATTTAAACTTAGAAATTTTTGAAGGTTATTTTTTTCAGATTATACCAATAGTGATAACTTTTGTAATGATGCTTGCTATCTATTCTCTAGTTCCATATCGGAAAATGCGAAAAAGGATTTATGTTCTATCTGCAATTTGGGCGACTATATTTTTTGAAATTGCAAAAAGAGGATTTAGTTTCTATGTTACTAATCTTGCAAACTATTCTAAAATTTATGGTAACATTGCCTTTGTTGTTGTAACTGCCTTCTGGCTTTATATTATGTCTCTGATAATAATTATATCAGCCGTTATTGGCGAAGTTTTCAGAAGAAAGAAAAGTTTGTAAACAAATTTAAATCAAAACATAATTTCACAACAATTAAAAAATATGAGTATCGAGACGAAAAATTATCATTTAGTTCGATTTAGAATGAAAAAGAATTTACAACTCATACTATTCATAATTTTATTAATAATTCAAAATGTATTTGCACAGATACCAATTCCATATGCGGGAAGAATTTTTCATCAAAATTTGTTCAACCAAGAAACATTGATATCTGGGTTCCAGAAAATTTCTCTCCTGAAAAAAAATATTTTACACTTTATATACACGATGGACAAAATCTTTTTGATTCAACGATAACTTGGAATGGACAAGAATGGGATATTGATAGAATTTTATCTGAACAGTTTGAATCAGATAAGTTTAACGAATGTGTTGTAATTGGTATATGGAACACAGGGCTGAAAAGATTTTCAGAATATTTCCCGCAAAAACCTTTCAGTATATTACCTGATACTCTTAAATCAGAAATCATCAAATTAGCAAATGACTCACTTAAATCTGATGAATACTTGAGATTTATTGTTTTCGAGTTGAAACTTTTTGTGGATAGTTTGTTGTATATAAAAGCGATCGAGAGAGAACTTTAATCGGTGGTGCTAGTATGGGTGGGCTTATTTCGATTTATGCGCTCTGTGAATATCCAGATGTGTTTGGCGGAGCTCTATGTTTTTCTACACATTGTACTGGTTTGAGAATGCAAAATAAACTAATTCCTAATTCATTTATTAACTATTTACATGATAACTTACCGACTTCAGGGATACATAAATTATATTTCGATACAGGAACAATTGGACTTGATGAATTATATTTAGAACACCAGGTAAAAGTCGATTCAATTATCAAACAAAAAGGTTATAGTAATAAAGATTGGATAAGCAAAGTTTAAATTGGAGAAAATCATTCAGAAAAATCCTGGCAAAGAAGATTTCCCGAAGCGATTAGTTTCTTTTTGAAAAGGGACTGATGTCTATCTCAATACAAAATGTTTAGCGATTAAAATAACATCTCGCCATGCATGATGGGAGTGAAATGTTTCATCGGTAATGCTTATTCCCAGTTTCAAGAACAAATGACATGTCATATTATAAATCATTTCTCTAAGTTTTGATATGGAACTGGAAAGTTTGTTTTGATCAATTGCTAAAATTTTAACATGATCTCCAGCTTTTTCGTAGAATTGATCTGCTATGTTAAGTAAGTTTAATTTTTCTGAATTTAATTTTGATAAAAATTCATTACTGTAATTTTTTTCGTCATTTTCTAAATCAAATTCATTTTGCACGTTATTGATAAAACATTCAGCCATTCCAATCAATGAAGAAATCATACAAAATTTAGCAAAACTCCAGAATGGTATTCTACATAAAGGATAATCGAAAAATGATTTTTGTTCATCGTAACTGAAAATAAACCTTTTCTCTACCAGTGTATTTTCAGTTTCAAATCTAAAAGTTGAGGTTGCTTTGAGAGCAAATAATTTCCAGTCATCATGAATTTTAACTTGATCACGGAAGAATAAAACTGATTTTATTGTTCCATCATCAAAAAATGCGTTTGCTGTAAAATATTTTGCATGGGCTGCGCCGGTACAATATTCCCAAGTACCATTGATCAAATAATGTTCATTATCTTTTCGTGCTTTGCCTCCAACTTTTCCACTACCAGCAACTACAGCTTTTTCGTCATTAAAAATTTCTTCTGAAGTTCTTTCATCAAAAAGACCAGAGAAATAACCAGCACCGGCACCAAGATTTATAACCCAGCCAAGGCTTCCGTTGATCGAAGCTGTATCCATCAAAACTTTTAATCCAGAGACTAAATCGAGTTCCAAGCCTCCCAAATCCTTGGGGACAAACAACTTGAACAGTTTAAGTTTGTAAATTTCTTCCAACCACTCCTGTGGTAAAAC
>CAKZPH010000217.1 GCA_937138605.1 uncultured Ignavibacteriales bacterium | reverse complement strand
GCACATGTGTATGATGATGCGTGGGGTTGAAAAGCAGAATAGTATAGCTACAACGAGTGCAATGCATGGATCTTTCAAAGAGGATGAAAGAACTCGTGCTGAATTTCTTGCATTAATAAAATCAAACTTTAAATAGTGAAAGAAGAAAAAAAAATAATCTGGGTGACTGGTGGCTCAAGTGGAATTGGAAAAGCCATCGTATATAACTTTGCAAAAATTAATTGCAAGGTTTACTTATCCGGGAGAAGAAATTCTGAGCTTGAGCGGACTGTCCGCGAATTTGCTAAAGAAAAACTTAAAGTGTTTGCAATTCCATGTAATGTTGCTTCAGAGTTGAACGTTTCGCAGGTTGTCAAGTCAATTATCAAAGAAAATGGAAGAATAGATTGTCTTGTAAATAATGCAGGTATTACTGTTTTTAAAAGCGTCGAAGATACCTCCACAAGAGAAGCAAAAGATATTATTAATACAAACTTACTAGGGGCAATTTATTGTTCAAAAAGCGTTTTGCCATTTATGATAGAAAAAAGGTCTGGTCTTATCATTAACATAAGTTCTATTGCGTCAAAAGAAGTTTTTCTTAAAAGTGCAGTTTATTCAGCATCAAAAGCTGGTTTGAATGCTTTCTCGAACTGTCTGCGGGAAGAGGTTCGGAAATATGGTATTAAAGTAGTAAATATTTTACCAGGTCCTACTGAGACACCCATGTGGGATAAAGAGATTAGAAAAATTTCATTAGATAGAATGATGAAAGCTGAAGATTTGGCGCATCTTGTCGTTTCAACATTCTTACAACCGAATAATTTAGTAACTGAAGAAATAGTTGTAAGACCATTAACGGGAAATCTAAATGTCTGAACTCAAGAATAAAAATGCATTTATTAGTGGAATAAGCAAAGGGATAGGAAGAGCAATTGCGCTGAGACTTGCCTCAGAAGGGGTTAATGTTTTTGGTTGTGCAAGAAATGAAACTAATCTGCAGAAATTTATTGATGAGGTGAAAATTTATAAAGTTAGTTATGAAGTTTATAAAGTTGATGTAAGTGATTATGAATCCGTATGTAAGATGGTCAATGAAATTTTAGCCAGGACAAAAATTGACATTTTAGTAAACAATGCCGGTTTTGGCCTATTTAAGAAATTGGATGAAATAAGCTATGAAGAATTTGATAAAACTATTAAGGTTAATCTTTATGGCGTTTACAACTTAACTAAAAGTTTTGTAAATCACTTTAAAGAAAACAAATCTGGTGATATAATTTTTGTATCTTCGCTTGCAGGTAAAAATCCTTTTGCTGGCGGGACTGCTTATTGTGCTTCAAAATTTGCGTTGACGGGTTTTGCTTATTCATTAATGCTGGAATTGAGAGACTTTAACATCAGAATATGTTTAGTTCATCCTGGATCAGTTGATACGGATATGATTACTCTGTTCAATCCAAATGTTAATAAGGATAAAATTCTTAAAGCCGAGGATGTTGCTGAAAGCGTTGTTAATTTTCTTAAACTACCAAACAGGGCAATGATATCAGAATTTGAACTACGCCCCACAAATCCTAAATAATACTAATAATATTTCGGAAATACGTATTCTAATCTACTTAACTCGTTAGTTAATTTATTCATTTATATTTGGCTGTTATTTTTATTGATCTTTCAAGTCGATTGAGGGACTTTTGTTTTTTATCAAATAGATTTATGTTCATTTCTCTTTCTTTTGGCATTTTAAATAAATATTATAAAAATCTTACCTTATCTCATTCTTAAAATTAAGACAAAAATTTTTGAAGAAATTTTTTCGGATGCTTCTAGGTTTAAGAAGATAAATTTTTTTAAGCTTTTTGCAAAGATAATTTCATAGAAAGTTTATTGAATCTATAAAGATCGTAGGTTAAAGTATCGAAAAAAAGAGCCTTGCGGGTTGACTTAAAACTCGCAAGGCTTATGGGATTTTAACGCAAGCAAGGAGGTTATACGAGGGGGTTTCTAATTATTCGTTGTAAAACCATAAGTAATCTTGATCAAACCCCATTCCACAGGGACCCAAACCTCGTCCAGGAAATCTTTTTTTTATTACAATTTTTTCTTTTTGTTTTGGCGAGAGAGGAGCACTTAAAAATCTTCCGAAAAATTCAGCCCTAAATTTTTTGAATTTCTCTTTTTGACTATCATCAAGAAGATTATAAATATCGAACCAGTGATTCAAACGTTGTTTGCTCATTTTATTTCTAATGTCATTTATTTTATCCTGAATAGACTCAAGTTTTTTCTTATCCGGTTTAGGATTTCTCCACTCACTTCGCATATCGATATATAATTTTTGTAAATTATTCCTTAAATCGGACATTGATTTGAAATGTTCATCTCTCAACTTATTAATTTCATCAATTTGTTTGTCGGTTAAATCAAGCTCTTCATAAAGTCTATACCGTAAAGGTTGACTGAAGGCAAATGAGTATATTAAAAAAATCAATATAAAAGCCAAATTTAGTTTTTTTAATGCTTTCATAACCTAAAACTCTGTTGTTTTTGAATTTTCCATTTGTGCATTTTGACATTATTATTTTTTGAAAGGTTTAAATTGAAGAAGAGATTTTTTTAATTAAACTTGTAGTGCTTTATAATTGTCAATAAAAAAGATGAAGCAGATACTGGATGATAATACACTCATAGATCGTTTTCTTGAAGGAGATATAAATGCATTTGATATGATTGTTGATAAATATAAAAGAAAAATTTTTTTGACAGCTTACAAAATATTAGGGAATTATGAAGATGCTAATGATATCACACAGGAAGTTGTAATTAAAATGTACAATGAACTTAAAAATTTTAGAAGAGAATCTTCAATGTACACTTGGTTATATCGAATAACCACTAACTTATCGTTAAATGAAATAAAACGGAAAAAAATAAGAAATTTTCTTGATATTGATAATTTGGAAGACTTTTTTTTCCGGGATGATAAACAGTCACCCGAATTAAATTTTAGAGAAAATGAACTGTCTAACAAGTTGAATGAAGCGATTCAAAAGTTACCGGAAAAACAAAGAACGGTTTTCGTTCTCAGATATTATGATGGCTTGTCTTATGAAGAGATATCTGAAATTCTAGGAACTTCAGTCGGTGCCTTAAAAGCAAATTATTTTCATGCGGTAAATAAATTAGCAAAGGAGCTGAAAAATGTATTGTGAAAAGGTTAAAAATTTAATTTTTACGTATTTTGATTTCGGGCTGAATGAACTAGATAAAGAAAAATTATTCAAACATTTAAAGGATTGCGAAGAATGCCAATTCTATTTTAATGAGCTGAAAGATTTGTTTGCTATATTAAAAGAGGAAAAAGCTCTAGTAGAAAATTATAGTGATTTAATTTTATCAGGAGTAAAAGGCTCTGCTATTGTTGAACAAAAGAAAAAACCGCGAAGATTTTTTGTACTTAGTCCTGCTTTAGGATTTTCATTTATGACGATTCTTTTGTTGTCTTTTTATCTAATTTTTCAATCAATTATGGATTCTGGAATTTCAGTCGGTCGACAAGAGGTTGTCACATACTCAAATGGAAACGATGAAATAAATTTTGTTGATGTGTTTCTCAATCAGAGCTATATTTATAATAAATTGGATACTGTTAGTGTAGAGTCTGAACCATATTTTGATGATGTAAAAAAAATTTTGAGTGATATTTACAAAGATATGTTACACAAATTGGATATGTTTCATCACGAAAATCAATTTGTAATTGAAAATTCACTAGAAAAAATGAGCGACACAGAGCTGGACTTATTAATAGCAGAACTTGATACAAAATTAATAGAGGAATTACCATGAGATTCTATATTTTTTCTTTTGCGTTAATACTCTTTTTCAATCAAGTTTTTTCTCAACCTGGAAGATTTTATGAGCAGAGAAGAAGCAAGATTGAAGAATTTAAAAAGATAAAGTTAATTGAAGCATTAGACCTTACTCAGGAAGAATCAGAAAGGTTTTTCGTTATATACAATGATCATCAAAAGAGAATGAGGAATTTTCAAAAAGATAGAGAACGAATTATCGAACAGATGAATAAGTTAGTTCGGGATGAATCAAAGTTCCAAGAAAGAAAATTTATTGAGCTCGAACAAAAACTTTTATCACTAGAACAGGAGGCTTTGAAAAACCGTCATGACTTTTATTTAGCAGTAAAAAACATTCTTCCTGCTTATAAAGTAGCAAAATTTTATGTCTTTGAAAGAGATTTTATCATTCAGTTAAATCGTTTATTGATGGAGAGAAGAAATCGAAATCCAAAAGAAGAGTAAGCTATTTTAAGATTAGCTTTTGTTCAACTAAATTGAATCTGTCCTTGAGTACTTGATCTCTTCCATAAATATCTTCTCTTATGTTTATATTTCCGTTATCGTCGACAAATGCAGTTTGATAAATCACGAAAAGGGGTATTTGATTTGTTAATTTTATATGAGTTGTTTTGCTTTTGTTTTTTTTCAACTTTTTTCTTAGGGTGAGATATTCATTAATGATATTTTTATCGTTGACTTTTTCATCAGTTTCATATTTTACATATTCAATTTTCCATGGCGAATTATTCTCTAACAAAAATTCAGCTAATTGATAAGGTTTTTCAACTCTTATACAACCGTGACTTATATCCCTCATACTTAAATTAAACTTTGATTTTTCTGGAGTATCATGAAGATAAATATCGAAAGGATTCTTAAATATAAATTTGAGTCTGCCAAGAGCATTTGCGTTACCTGCTGCTTGAACTAATTTAATTTTTTGTCTCTTAAGATTTTCGATTGTAATCTCTTTGGGTAATAATTCTGCGGAACCATGATATGCACGAAATTTCTTCTTTTCAAGATACATACTATCCTTTTTCATATTTCGTACAATTTCTTCCTTAATGATTGATTGAGGTACGTTCCATTCTGGATTTAAAACTATTTCGTTTATCTTGCTATGCAGTATAGGAGTTTGCCATTCCTTTTTAATTCCAACACAAATTTTAATTCTGAACTTGAGTTTTGAATTTTCAAAAGCATGCAAATGAAAATCGGGAATATTAACTATTAAATACTTTCCAGTATCAGGGAAGTTATACCATCTTAACTTTTCAAGATTAATTTTTATAAGCTCATAATACTCAGCAGGAGAAATATTTAACTTTTCAATTGTGTTTTTGCCTATAACTCCATCATCTCTTAGGCCGTGCGACTTTTGAAATTTTTTTATTGGCTCTATCAAAACTGAGTCATAAATAGTATAATCCAAAATCTTTGTTTTACTTGTATCGATAAATCCCAGTATATGTAACCTCCTAACAATTTCATCGAGATATTCTATCTTATCACTCGGTTGAATTTTCTTTTTGAGGTTTGGTAATTTCTGCCATTTTACGTTTTTAATTAGGAAAAATTTTTCCATTTGCTTTTGAAGGTTGCGATAGTCATCTGGCAGATTATCTACTTTAGATAGAAGACTATCAATTCCATTTTCTAGAATTAGATTGGTTAAAAGTTTAATATTGGATTTTTTATATGGCATGTTATAATCATCTGGATAGATACTTCGAGAATCTATCAATCCATTTAGTACTAATTGACTAAATAGAAGTAGGTTTCTCATGCTTAATATTTCTGATCTTGCCAAATGATAATATCTTGAATCATTTGTCAAATTTGTGTCAGAAGCTAAATTAAACGCTTCTATGGCTTCACTTAAAGAAAAAATTTCTGGATTAATTCCATGTCTGTATGAATTTGAAATTTCTCGTATAATTTTTTTAAACTTCACAGTGTCATTAAAATTCCTGAATAAAATTGATTGGAAATTATTTTTTTTGTAAAGCTCAATAAGTGCTGAGTTAATTTTCAAGTCAGTTGTGTCTAATGTAGTCAAAGATTTTAATTCTTGTAAAACAGTTTGGTTGTTTTGTGAGAGTGAAGAAACATCAAACATATTAACCAAAGTATTATCTTCTTTAAAATCCGGCTTACTCTCACAGCCAGGAATGATTAGTAGAAATAATAATGTGAAATTTTTAAGAACTTTTGCCATTGCCAAATTTTTATTTAATTTTCTTTTAATAAACACAGTAATGTCTAATTGGTTCCTTATAGATTGATTATTTTCAGATTACCACTTTAAATAATTATCAATGCCCATTTTGTTGTTATAATTTAATAAACTTTCCTGAGTTAAATATTTTTACAATGTAAGAATTATTCGACACTTCCTTTACAAAATTTAGGAATATCAGCTTGCGCGATTTTTTACTAATTAAGATTAAACAAGTAGAATGATTCTTTTTATACCAAAAAACGGAGAAAGAATATAAATATAAAGCCCACTTTAATAAATTATAAACCCCGAAATCATCAATAAAACTTTGACGAATTCGGGGTTAAGTTTTAACAAAATGATGAAATAATCCTAACTTCTTACTTCATTAATAAAAGTTTTTTAGTTTGAACGAATTTACTACTTATCATTGTATAGAAGTAAATTCCTGAACTCAAACTACTTCCATCTAAAGTTATTGAGTGTAATCCTTCATTAAATTCATCATCTGCAAGTGTTTGAACTATTTCGCCAAGTGAATTATACAATATCAACTTAATTCTTGTTTTTTCAGGAATTGAAAATTTAATCGTCGTAGATGGATTAAATGGATTTGGATAATTTTGCATTAATTCATAAGAAAGATTTCCACCAACCTCACTTATCTTAAGAACATTAAGTGATGGGTCAGACAAAATTACCGATTCATTATTAGCCAGCACAATCCTTAATTTTTCTCCAGTTATATCACTTATTATGAATTTTCTTTCATTTGAATTTCTAATTGATAATTCAACTGGATACTTAGCAGATGTTATCAATAAATAATCATCACTAGAAGGTTCTTTTACAAGTTTATTACTACTAAATCTTACATCATAGATTCCAATGGGTGGTTGAGGAGGAAGTTCAAATTTTTCTAAATCATTAGCAGAAGTTAGATAAAGTTTTGCAACTTTTTGTTCTGCATCTTTTACTTCAATTTCAGTAGCATTATTGAGGGCGAGACTTAAATCATTAACATTTATATTTTCTTTTGCAAATGTTGAGTTAAGTGTAATCGAACCATTTGAACTAGCTTTAACCCAATATCCCTTACCTTTTTCAATTGTATTTGCGATATAGTACGCTGGTCCGTAACCATAAATATAACTTGCAATCAAATTTGGTGGGTCCGTCGATAAAGCGGAAACTGGGAACGACTGATTTAGTGAACCGATCAAATTCCAACCAGTATTTAGGGGTACATTTACACTAAATAATTGCATTCCTTGTAATTCGATATTTTGAGTAGATGGAAACTTTAACCAGTACCCGTAACCAGGTAAAAGAGTGTCTTTAATTACATAATTATTTGAAAATCCATAAGCATATGAATTAGATGTAGGGAATAATTCATTTTTTCTTACCTGAAATGTTTGTATCGGGACAGAAATCAAATTCCAACCACCTGAAACAGGAAAGGAAGATACTACAATAAACGTTGAATCTGTTACGTTTAAGCGAATGGGTATTATCACATTTGGTCTTGTAGAATCATTACTTTTAACAACAAGTTCCATTCTATATAGACCGTTTTGCAATTCATTTGTGTTCATCTGTAGAACTACTCGCATAGAATTGCCACTGAAAACAGAACCGTAAAGTTGAGTGACATTTAACCAATCGGGTTCTTTTTGGAATCTAATAGCAAGGCTATCCTTAACATAATTTGAATTGTAAACAACTTGTAATCCAATTGTGCCATTAGAATTTTCGATTCCAATAGTGGCGCTATTTAATATTCCAATCATTCGAAGATATCGGTAAATTATTGTACCGTTTCTGCGAAGTTCAATTTGGAAAGTTACTGTTGTTGAAGCATCGTTATACCTCGGAACATTATTGAATTCAACAATAAACCTTTGATCATTTCCATGAACATACACATCACCACCAGCTCCAGGGTTTAAATCATCCCAAAATCCGTAGATTGCATTGTTTGGAGCTGCAGTGGATGGAATTGTGCCGTTGGTTGGATATGTCGAGGTAAAATTTGAAAATCTTAAGTAACCATTACTTACAACTTCAACTTGTGAGTATGAAGTTCCATAGAAATTAAATTGGAATGGTAAAGATTGTGTTGAGTATGAATCATCAGTTAATGTTAATCTAGTACCAATGGTAGATATTGATGACCAGCTGAAACGTGGACCTGATGGATCATCACTATCTTTCCATCTGTATCCAAATTGATCGGGTCCACCACTACCATAAATCGAAAATCCATTTCCACCAATATTAGCTTCTTTATTTTCGCTTGCTTTTGTTTTTTCGTTTTCAGTTAAAATTGGTTCAAGCGATAATCTAACATTTTTAGTAGGAAATGTGTGATTTTGCAATTCAATAGTGAAATCGAGAGTAGATGGTTGAGGGTTTGTATTAGAAATTCTAATTGAATCACTAAAAGTTATGTCTTTCGGTTTGAAAAGATTAAGTGAATCGGGACTAACAGCAATTATTGGTTTTGCTAAGGTTGTTCCATTCGGTGAGTTAGAAATCTCTGACCAGTTATTCCATATATCCATTGATCTTATGGCAAAGTAATAAGTTGTATTAAATGATAATCCAGAAACCGTAAATGTTTGAGTTTTGCCTGAACTATCTGGTTTTGGGGGATTATTAATTTTAATGGCAGAGTTAAAGGAAATGGTATCTGTAATAGGTCCGCTTGTTCTATATCTAATGTCATATTCAACTACTCCACCTACAGAAGAATCCGATGGTACTGTCCAAGATAAAGTGATCGAATTTGATTTTGAATTTATAACCTGAAGATTTGTTATTCTTGATGGAGGAGTTGAATCTCGAGATGATAGATAGATGAAAGCGGCGTATACATCGATTAATCCTTTTCCATAAGTGTTATCTTCACCAGGACTACCTAAATCCACTGCTGTATTATATAGGGCTAGTTTTATTTGTTTACCAGTAAGGTTTGGGAAAGCCTGTTTAAGAAGAGCAACGGCACCAGCTACATGTGGAGAAGCCATTGATGTTCCAGACATTAAACCGTAAGCCCCGCCGCGAATGGCTGATCGAACATTTGTACCTGGTGCAACTACTTCAGGTTTTATTAGTAACGAACCTGTACCACCACAAGTAGACGGTCCACGGCTTGATGAATTTGCAATTGGATAGCCAACTGTATTTCCATTGATATTTCCAACACAAAATACATTAACTTCGTTTGTATTAATGTTTTTGGGAGATGTTATTGTGGAGGGGTTTGGGCCTTGATTTCCAGCAGAAAATACTACTGCAATTCCTGCAGCTTCTACAGCGTCTAAAGTGGTTTTGTAGATACCCGTACATTGGGTTGAAGTTGAATTTGGGTCATACCATGAGTTATTTATAACATCTGGCATATCATGAATTGTTGTAGGATTACCATCGGGATTCATAGCCCATTGAAATGCTGATATAGATTTGCTTGTGTGAGGTGAAGAACAAATGGTCTTTGCTGCAATCCATTGAGCCTCAAAAGCAACTCCAATTGTATCTGAACCCTGGCGACCACACATAGTTCCCATAGTATGTGTACCATGGTTATCGCAATCAGTTGGAAAAGTTGTATTTGTTTCAGGATCAAACCAGGCTTGATTTGCAGGTGCAAAATTACCGCGCCATCTGGTGTTGAATGCTGGATGTGAACCCTCGACACCTGTATCAATTCCCATAACAAGTCGACCGTCACCTGTAATTCCAATTCGCCATAACTTATCTGCGCCAATTACCTTTAGTCCTGTTTCAGTACCTTCTATATTCTCGGGAGCTGTTCCTTCAAATGTGTATGGTTCAAGTTTTAAAAACGCATCTATATCTATTAAATCTATATCAGGATGATTAGCAAGTTCGAAAACTAAACTTTTAGTGGCTTCGACCATAATCATGTTTGTAATCCAGAAAGACTCATAAGATTTCAATTCGTTCGTGTTGAGTTTAGCGTTGAGAAAGTTTTTTAGTCTTGTTTGTGTTTGATTTGCTTTATCTTGTAAGGAAGTAATAACAATAAAGGCTCTTTCCTGTGGAGTCGCATTTATATCGTAAAGATATTTATCTAAAGCATTAACATCGACTCTATCCTTTAATAAGCAAAGTACTCGGATATATTCTAGATTTGAAGCCTGATTTAATTTATCGATCAGTCTACTTGTAAGAGTCGCCTGAGAAAATAGAACTGAATTAGTAACTAACAACGTAAAAAAGATTTTTAAGTATTTCATCGTACACCTCTAAATTTAATCGTTATATTTAATTAATTATATAACACACCAACATAAGAAAATTATTGAAAATATGTTTGTGATTTTTTTGGAATTGAGTTGATTCGACTCAGGTTAAAAAGATTTGATAATTACAAAGTAATTTTCGAAAGTTTATAATTAAGGGCTTGTATAGTGTTCTTTTCTAATGTAATCAAAACGTTTCTCTACATTCTATTTTCAAGGTTCAATTTCTTACTTCATATTAGGCGTTTAGGTTTGATTCAAAGTTTAAATCGATTCAAATAAAATACCTTTTTTATCTATTTTTGTAAAAGTTTTTGAAAAAAATTAAGGAAGATAATATATGAAAATAACTCGTCGTTCCTGGGCTGAACCATATAAAATTAAGGTTGTCGAACCATTGAAGATGACAACCAAGGAATATAGATTAAAAGCAATAAAGGAAGCTGGTTATAATACTTTTCTTCTTCGTTCAGAGGATGTTTATATTGACTTATTGACTGATAGTGGAACCAGTGCAATGAGTGATTACCAATGGGCTGGAATGATGTTAGGTGATGAGGCATATGCAGGAAGTAAAAATTATTACAAACTTGAAGAAACAGTAAGTAAATACTATGGATTCAAATATTTAGTACCAACTCATCAAGGGCGTGGTGCAGAACATATTATTTCAAAAATTTTAATTAAACTAGGTGACTATATTCCTGGAAACATGTATTTCACTACAACTAGAGTTCATCAGGAGCTGGCAGGCGGAACATTTGTGGATGTTATTATCGATGAAGCACATGAACCTGAAAATGAACATCCTTTTAAGGGGAATGTGGATCTTAATAAACTTGAAGCACTTGTGAAAAAAGTTGGTGCTAAGAAGATTCCATATATTTCTATAGCTGCGACTGTTAACATGGCGGGTGGCCAACCTGTATCCTTAGAAAATATTCGTGAGGTTAAAGCTTTTTGTCAAAGATATGGAATCAAGATGTGGTGCGATGCGACGCGTGCTGTAGAGAATGCATACTTTATAAAAATGCGTGAGAAAGGGTATAAAGATAAATCAATAGAAGAAATTTTAAGGGAATTTTGCTCACACTTTGAGGGCATATGGGTCAGTGCGAAAAAGGATTGCTTGGTTAATATTGGTGGATTCTTGGCTACACGAAATAAAAAAGTTTTTGAAGAGGCAAGAAATCTAGTGGTTGTGTATGAAGGTTTACATACATATGGAGGTTTAGCTGGCAGAGATATGGAAGCCATGGCAAGGGGGATTGAAGAGATGGTTCAATTTGATCATATAAGGGCGAGAGTAGGTCAGGTTGAGTATTTAGGAAATAAACTGATTCAAGCAAAGATACCTATTGTAAGACCAATTGGTGGACATGCAATTTTTATTGATGCCAGGAAATTTCTTCCTCATATTCCGCAAATTCAATTTCCTGCACAAACTTTAGCTGCAGAATTGTATATCGATTCTGGTGTAAGAGCAATGGAAAGAGGAATTGTTTCCGCTGGGAGAAATAAAGAAACGGGAGACCATAATTATCCAAAACTTGAATTAGTTCGTTTAACAATTCCAAGAAGAGTTTATACTCAAGCTCACCTGGATGTGACTTTCGAATCAATTGTTGATCTTTATGACAGAAGAAAAACAATTAAAGGCCTAAAGATGGTCTATGAACCGAAATATTTAAGATTTTTCCAGGCAAGATTTGAAAGACTGAAATGAAATAATAAGAAAGACAATATGAGAGAATCAAAAGAAAATTTTCTAAAAAGAGTAAACAAACTTATTAGTGAACATAACACATTTAAGACAGGTTTGGAATTTTCCTTCAAAGTTTCTCAACTATATGATGAAAAAATTCAGGAGCTAACAACTAATCCACCAGATGGTTTAGCTATTGCTGCAATTGGTGGACTTGGTAGAATGGAAGTATCACCATTTTCTGATGTTGATATAGTATTTATAGTAAATCATTTAGATGGCAAAGAAAATTATATCTCCCGAGTAATTCAGAATCTTTGGGATTCAGGAATTAAGGTCTCTCATCTTGTCCGGACATTTAATCAAATCTTTGAACTCGCAAAAGAAGATATTATATCTTTCACGCAGTTACTTGAATTGAGATTTGTTTCAGGTTCTCTTTCTATTTATCGAAAGTTTCTTGATAATGTTTTGAACATTATTAACTCCGAGTTTAAAACAAAACTTCTCGAAAATCTTCTGGCTGATATTGAGAAAAGGCACTCAATTTATGGCGATTCACCGCTTCTGCTGGAACCAAACATTAAAAACACCAGAGGTGGTTTACGAGATCTTCATTTTGCTGCGTGGATTTATTATCTATTAAACGATAAACTTCCACAACATGAACGTTTCAATACAGCTTTTGAATTACTTGTTTCGAATCTTGTTAATGATAACATAATCAACAAAAGCAAAGCAAACAAATTAATTGAATCCTACGATTATCTGATAAAATTGAGAAATACAATCCATATAATTAACTCTAATAATAAAGATAGATTCGATTTTCAATCACAAATTTCTGTGATACAGAATCTTTATTCTTTTCCTGATTATATTGATAAAAAACATCAAGAGTTGATGAAAAAGTATTTTATCTCAGCGCTTCATATTTCTTCCTTACTTGAATATTTTAAGAAAAAGGCCGTTAATAAAATTCATCCATGTGAATTATACAAAACATATGTTCTTGATGAAGATTTCATTCTTTGTGGTAAGTTCATCAGATCTACCCAAAAGGAGCGACTATCTCTCCATCAAATACTAAATGCATATTATTACAAGTTGAAATTCTTTGCTGATTTTGACTCTGAACTTGAAAACTTGATAGAAAAAAGTCTTGAATATTTCGATGGTACTGAAATAAATGAAATTGAAAGCAAATTGGCTTTTCGTAGAATCCTAAGATATCCAGATGATATTAATGATGTTTTAATCCACATGAACCGCATTGGTATCTTAGGGTTTTTAATTCCTGAATTTGAGAATCTAAAACTTTTCTTTCAGCCTCAAGCTTATCATATTTATACAACTGATGAACATACACTAATTGCAATTAAAAATTTGTACAACCTACAGTTTATTGATTCAATACTTGGTGAGATTTTCAGATGTTACGAAGATAAAGAGCTTTTAATACTCGCAGTTCTTTTTCATGATATCGCTAAACCAATAACAATTTCAGGTCATGAATTTATTGGTGCTGAAATTGCAGAAAACGTGATGCAAAGATATGGTTACGATGAAGATGAAATTAAGCTTGTTTCATTTTTAGTGAAAAATCATCTGTTAATGGAACAAACTGCTTTCAGACGCAACTTGAACGATGCAGAAACTCTCGGCACATTTAGAAATAAATTCAAATCTTTGAAAGAGCTAGATTTCCTTTATCTCTTAACTTATGCCGACCTCTCAGCAGTAAATCCAAGTTTATGGACAGCTTGGAAAAGTTCCTTACTTAATGAACTGTACATCAAAACCCGTGAAATGATATTAAATAACTTAACTGCTGAGGAATTTCTTTCACTATCAAAGGAAAAATTGGAATTAAAGAAATATGAGATTGATGAAAAAGAATTTGATTACCACCTCGAACAAATTAACAGCTTAAATTATCTTTTCACCTTTTCTGAGAGCGAAATAGCTGAACATATTCAGGAAATAAAAAAAGGCGAAGAACTATCAATACTAAGTAGTAACAAAGAAGATTTTACTCATCTTACGGTGATAACAAGAGATTCAAAAGGTCTACTATCGAAAATTTGTGGAGCTATCTCAATTAGTGATTGTAATATTCATGATGCTACTATTTTCACAAGAAAGGATGGAATTATAATCGATTCTTTCAAAATAACAGATTTTATCACTGGAAAGGTTTGCACTGAAGATAAAGTCGAATTATTAGATGAAAATATAACTCGAGTTTTGTTTGGAATGATAGATTTAGAAAGTGAATTTGAAGAGCACATTGAGAAATGGAAAAGAATGAATAAAAAATTTCTAGCACCTATTGATATAGAAATAAATTTTGAAAATCATACGGTCTATACTATAATAGATATTCATGCTTCAGATAGAATTGGATTACTTTATCACATCACAAAAACTCTTACCTCACTGGGTCTAAATATTTACTTTGCTAAAATTGGTACGAAATTAAACGGAGTGTTTGATTCTTTTTATGTTTTAGATGATAAGTTACAAAAAATTAATCCTGAAAGTTATGAGCGACTTAAAGAACAAATAATTGAGAACCTCACATTACTTAAATCCAAGTTTTGATTTATGAAAGTTGCTCCTGAAAATCCGATTGGTGTTTTTGATTCCGGTCTTGGGGGATTAACTGTTGTAAAAGAGATAATAAACCTTCTTTCCAGAGAAAACATTGTTTACTTTGGAGATACAGCACGTGTCCCGTACGGTATAAAATCAGAAGAAACAATTAGAGAATACTCAAAACAAAATGCACGTTTTTTATTAAGTTTTAATGTAAAAATGATTGTGATAGCTTGCAATACATCGTCTGCAGTTTCCATTGAAGAAGTGAAAAAATTATCAAATGTGCCTGTGATAGGAGTAATAAAACCGGGAGCGATTTCCGCAGTAAGAGCAACAACAAACAAAAGGATTGCAGTTGTTGGAACAAACGCTACAGTTTTGAGTGGTGCATATGAAAAAGAAATTAAATCAATCGATAGCCAAATTGAAGTGGTCAGTAAAGCTTGTCCACTTTTTGTACCAATAGTAGAAGAAGGATGGGCAGATCATAAAATTGCTTTACTTACAGCTCAAGAATATTTAGGAAAACTAAGTAGTTATTCTATCGATACACTGGTCTTGGGATGCACTCATTATCCGTTACTAAAAAATACTATTCAAAAGGTTGTGGGTGAAAATGTTAAATTGATTGATAGTGGTGTTGAAACAGCAAAACTTGTAAAAGAGATTTTGACTCAAAACGATTTACTAAATCATTCTACTCAAAACCCAAATTATCAATTTTATGTTAGTGATTTACCTCATAGATTTAAAGAAATTGGCGAATTATTTCTTGGTAGAAAAATTGAATTCTTAAAGAAAGTAGATATCAAAGACTGGTAAAAATTTTTTGAAACTAGTTTTCAAATAAAATATCGTAGCAAAATATAAGTTTCACCAGAAAAATTTCCTTGCTAATTTGTTAATTATCGATAATAATTGAGAGTGAGTTCAAATTTATTTCAATTTCTTGAACTTTATCTTTAAGTAAAGGATGTAAAATGAAAAGTTTTTTAATTTTTATCAGTTTGTTTTCTTTAGCTGTTGCTCAACCAGAAAATCCCGGACCATACAAAGCTGGTTGGACAAATGTTACACTAAATAGAGGTGGTAGGGTAATTAATGCAATAATTTATTATCCTTCGTTTGTCGAGGGTGCTGGAGTACAAATCGATACGGTTCATGGTCCTTATAGCATAATTGCTTTTGGACATGGATTTTTTATGCAGAATAGTTACTACACCTCTTTATTTAAGCATCTTGCAACTCATGGGCATATTATTATTGCACCACAATTTCCGGATAATTCACACTTACAATTAGCTTATGATTTAATTTTCTGTGTAAATCATATTAAAGCTCAGAACCAAAATCGAAATTCTATTTTTTACAAATTAGTGGACACTTTAAAAGTAGGTTTATCGGGACATTCCATGGGAGGTGGATCAAGTTTACTTGCTTCGACAATAGATACTTCTATTGTTGTTGTTGCTCCACTTGCGGCGGCAGAAACAAATCCTTCGATTATATCGTCAATGAATAAAATTAGAGCAGTTGTTTATTTGATAACTGCACAAAATGATGGCATAACACCTCCTCAAACAAATCAAATTCCAATGTATAATAACGCAAATCCTATTAAAGCTATCCCTATATTAAAAGGAGCGAATCATACAAAGTTTATGGATACAAGATTCTGGGATTGGACAGACCCGCGTGGTTATTTAACTGCAGAAGAACAACTTCGATTAACTAGAAAATATCTTACAGGTATTTTTAATCTCTTTCTAAAAAATGACACATCATTTTTCAAGTATGCCTTTGGTAATTACGTGCAAAATGATACTTCAGTAATATTTAATTATCAACTTAAGCCTTTGTATCCTTTACCTTTTAATTTAGTATTTCCAGTTGATACAACTTTGAGTGAAAATATTAATTTCAAATGGAGGTCTACCTTTTCACTAAACTTGTATGACACTGTAAAATACAAACTTTTAATTGCCACTGATTCAGTTTTT
>CAKZPH010000216.1 GCA_937138605.1 uncultured Ignavibacteriales bacterium | reverse complement strand
CAAAATTTGAGTAAACTTTTTCGATTAACTCTAAATCGAATAACATTTTACCCTCATATTTTATTGTTCTTTCCCAAACAAATTTACCTACTGAGTTCTTATGATTCCAATATAAATTTATTATTAAACATAAACCAAATATTCCATCGAATTTTAATATTAAAAAAATCTTTTGACTTTGCGACTTTGCTCATTCAATCGCTTTTAAGTATTTCTGAATTTTATCAAACACACCAAAAATTCCACCAGTATGAATGAAAAGTAATCCATTAAACTCATTTTCATGATAAATGAAATGATCGATCATACCGTAGAATGCTTTACCAGTGTAAGTAGGGTCAAGTATTATTCCATAATCTTGTGAAACAAATGTTAAAAACTCTAACTTTTCCTGAGATATATTTTCGTAACCCTCCGTTGAATAACCATCTATTATTTCGAAATCTTTTGTACTAATTTTTACATTTAGTTTGTATTTCTTAATGCACTGTGTGGCTAAATTAAAAACAATTTTCTCGAAATCGTCACTTGTTTTAAGAACATTAAATCCGATTAACTTTGATTTTAGGTTAAATAATTTTGTACCCACTAAAAGCCCAGCTAAAGTTCCACCAGAACCAACAGCTGTGACAATATGATTTGGTTTATTTTTTACATTTCTTAGTTGAGCTGACAATTCTTTTGCGCATTCAATATATCCCCAGATACCAAGCGGAGAAGATGCACCTTCAGGGATAAACACAGCTTTGAAACCTTTCTTTTTTAACTCGTTATTTTTCTTTTCTGCGATTTCGTGAATATTTTCATATTCTTCAGCTGAGATGAAATTTATTTCTGCATCAAAAAGTTTATCCAGAGCTAAATTACCCTTATAACTTTTTGGTTCTTTACCTCTTAAATACAAAATAGTTTTTAGACCAAATCTTGCTCCAATTGCGGCAGTTGCACGTGCATGGTTTGACTGAACACCACCGCATGTAATTAGTACATTGGCTTTCTTCGAAAGTGCATCGTAAATGATATATTCTAATTTTCTAATTTTATTACCTGACCACTCAATTCCTGTATAATCATCTCTTTTAATAAGAATTTCAAAACCTTCATAAAAAATTGCATGAATTGGAGTAGGAATATTGGCAATTTCAATTTTGGGAGGAATTTTCATTTCGAATCCAACTTAGAGCTCGAGATTTTTGTCCAATAATTGTTTGCCGCAATTAAGTCTTCTTCCGTATCGACTGATAATGGTTCATAATCAACAATCTCAACTTTTATTTTAATACCATTTTCTATCATTCTTAATTGTTCAAGATTTTCAATCTTTTCTAATTTACTTTGAGGAATTTTCGTAATTTTAAGTAAAGTATCCCGGTTATAAACATAAAGTCCGATATGTTTGATGTATTCTGGTTTAATAGTTTCATTTTGATAGTATGGTATTGGTGAACGAGAAAAATAAATGGCAAAACCTTGTGAATCTAAAACAATTTTTGGGAAGGAAGGATTATTTACATCCAACAAGTTTTTGAAAAATGTTCCTGCTGTAGCAACTTCAATATCGTCAAGTAGCAAAAGTGGCTTAATTGTGTCATCTATTACTTCTCTTGGGATAAAAGGCTCATCACATTGAATATTAACTATAATGTCAAACTCGGGATACTCTTCCGCATAATAAGCGCATCTATCAGTTCCACTTTGTATATTCTCTGGCGTAAGTTCGACCTCGCCATGAAAACTTTTTACTGCATTTTGAATTCTAATGTCATCTGTAAGAACAACTAATTTATCGATAAAATATGACTTCGATGCTGACTCAAAAGTGTGTTGAATCATTGGCTTGTTACCAATAAACCGAAGTGGTTTACCAGGCAAACGAGATGACGAATATCTTGCTGGGATAAGTCCTAAAATTTTGTGCATTAAATCACCTTTGGTACTTTGAAATATTCTTCTGTAGAATCCGGAGCATTTTTTAGTGCCTCTTCCCTTGAAATTGATTCATCCACCTTATCTTCACGAAAAACATTTTTAACTTCAATAGGATGTGAAAGTGATTCCACATAAGTAGTATTCAATTCATTCAACATTTCCATGTATTCAAGAATTTGATTCATTTCATTTTGAAAGACTTCAATTTCCTCCTCTGTTAACTTTAAGTGAGCAAGTTCTGCAATATGAATTACTTGTTCTCTTGAGACTTTCATTCCAGTGAATAATAATTATTGATAATGATGTTTCTAACACGATCCATTAAGTCAAGTTCAGATTTTTTATCGGTTGAACCGTAATGATTAATTGGTTTATCAATTATTAATTTTACTTTTCCAGGTTTTATTTCAAGTGCTTTCTTTGGAAGTATTTCATACGTTCCCTTTATAGTCAATGGTACTATTTGTTTTCCACTTCGAGTAGCTAATGTGAAAGCACCTCTTTTAAATTGCTGTATATTTCCATCAATACTACGAGTACCTTCGGCAAATAAAAGTACCGATACTCCTTTTTGAATTTTCTTTTTTGCAATTTCAAGACTTTTTATTGCTCTGGTAGGATTTTGTCTATCGATTAGAATGTATGGTCCAGTCCTGAGCTGCCAACCAAATATTGGAATTTTTGCAAGCTCTTTTTTGAAAACAATTCTTAGTTGACCAGGTAAATTTGCCATTACAATCGGAATATCAATGTTACTGAGATGATTGGCTACATAAATGTAATTTTCTCCTTTGTTTACGTTTTCAAGTCCGATTGTTTCTACTCTTACACCGGCGATCCATAATAAAATTTTCGCCCACCACTTACCAAGTAAATTGTAAACTCTTCCACTTCGATCAATAAGAGAAAAAATAATGGCAAATATTGCGAAAAAAACTGTGATAAATGAAATAGCAGATAATTTAAGATATGCTTTTAATTTACTCACGTTAAATTACTCTTTCTTTTGAGATTTACTCTTTACTAAAAAATTTTTTTATACAAAAATCAACTAAGATATGAATAAAATCAAGTTTCTTTAATTATGCCGCTCTATTCATGAGAAATAAAAAATCAGAATTCACTGGCATAATCATTGTTTTATAATTATTAAATCAAATAAAATAAAAAACTTTATGAATAAAAATTTACAGTTATAATGCCGATTACAAATTCAAATAATCAGTGGGAAAACTTTAAAAATTCGTTAAATATTGCAGAAATTCCAGTATACTGGACGTATTTACCAGAAGAAAATAAGTATATCTACATTTCACCAAACTGTAAAGATTTGACAGGTTATGAAGCAAGGGATTTTTATCTCAATCCGAAACTATGGCTCAATTTGATACAAGAAGATAAAAAAAATAAAAAAACTAAAATTAATTTAGTCTTTGATGAACTTTTCTTTGAAACCGAATACCTTATCAAAACAAAAGATGATCAAATCAAAAAGATAAAAGAAATTATATTTCCTATCATTAATTCAGAAAACCAACTTTTGCTTATTAATGGAATCGTCTTTAATAGCGAAGAAAAAGAAACAAGCTATAAAATTGAACTTGTGAAAACACCCATCCCATATTTAGAACTTATTTTAAACAATGATTCAATAGCTATAATAAAAATATCTGAAAAACTCTCCGAAATTTTTCTTGGCTATGAAAGCAAATCGAAGATCGATTCTTTGATATCCAATAAAGATTTTCAATCTTTTCTTGAAAAATTAAAAAAGTTAACGCATAAGATTTCGAAAAATGAAATAAAATTTTACTATCAGATTGATAAAAGAAATCAAACTCATTATTACCAATTTATTGTGCACAATCAAAGAATTAATATAAATGAGCATTTAATTTCTGCATTTGGTTTTGACATAACAGAATTCAAACTCAATGAAAATAGACTTATAAAGTTAAACAGTGATAAAAACAAACTATTATCAATTGTATCACATGATTTAAAGAGTCCTTTTAACTCAATTTTAAATTTCATTGATATGCTCAGATCGGGAATTAATATAAGCCAAGACGAAAAAAATGAGTTTCTAAATTATATATATACCAATGCAAAAAATCAGCTCGAACTAATCCATGACATGTTAAACTGGTCTAAAATTGAATCCGGATTGATGGATTTTTCACCTACATATATTCAACTAAAACAATTTGTAAACAAAATAATTTCAAGCTTTGGTGGACAAGCCTACCAAAAAGAAATTTCTTTCGATATAAAATTTAAAAGATCTGCAGAGGCTTTTTTTGATAGAAACTTTTTAAAGATCGTTCTCTCAAATATTATTTCAAATGCAATAAAATTCTCTCATAAAAAAAGTAAGATTATTATTGATGCTTTTGAAGACGAAGATTATACACATCTGACAATTCAGGATTTTGGTATTGGAATCTCAGAGCGATATATCAATCTCATTAAAGAAAACAGAGATTATTTTTCTCAAGTTGGAACGATTGGAGAAAAAGGCTCTGGATTAGGATTAAAATTCTGTTATGATATTTTAACTACAAATCACGGCAAATTACAAATTCAATCCGAAGTCAATAGAGGAACTATCGTTAAATTAAGTTTTAAAAAGCCAAAATATAATATCCTTTACTATAATGATGACGACGAAATTTACTACGAGATAAAATCAATCAATTCTTCCTTACTGCCAGACATTAATATTATTTACTGTCGTGATATTTTTGAGGCATTCCGTTACATAGAAAATGTAGATTTCAAAATAATTATACTTAATTTAGATATCATCAAAAATTTGCAAGCTTCTTTCATAGAGAGAGTTTTCATCAAAGTAAAGGAAACTACGAAAGTCATCGGATTTACAAAAAAGAAAGATAAAAGTATAGAAAATATAAAAAGCTTAATCAAAATTAATTCTATAATAAACTCACCCTTAAAATCAACTCATATACAGAAAATCGTGTCTAGAATTCTCAGCGCGAATCAAAATTAGTCTCATATCGAAGCCTATCTCAAAACAAGTCATGTTTGATAGAGATATCCTTAAAATTTTTATAAAATTTGATGGCATTTTATTTGAGTTATGATAATCACTATGAAGCACATAAACATTAATAAGTTAATAATTAATTTGAAAAAAAATTTAATTAAGACTTTCTACGAATTAGGTCTTATAGAAAATCCTAATGAAATAAAAATCTATGTGTGTCATTTCATAACACTTACTAATTCAATAATTCTAGTAATTTACTTAAGAAAACATTTTATCTTTACATATGACTCTCCTCTAATCAATTCCAAGGGGATTGTAAATTTACATTTCGACATTAATGATCATAATGTAAAATTAAACTCTACTCCTTGGATGTTAGACTCTCCGATGTTCTCTCTTAATTAAATCTGGAGTCGTGGTACTCCCCACCCGGAACTGCAGCCCTTCGCCCCCTTCCGCTGCAGTTCAATATTTTTCTTATCTGATTCATTTGTTATTAAATTTTTAGTTAATTTACTACATAGTGTTACAAATTAAATTGGTATGTCCAAAATTATTACTTATTTTATTTTTCTAATTCAGTCACTCTTGTTTCTAACTATTATTCCCGATTTGCTTTTGATTTTAGTATCAAAACTCAAAAAACCACAAACTTCTAATAACAATAAAAACTTGACAACTTACTTGTTTTTAATTCCCGCTTACCAAGACAAATTTGAAACTCTTCTGAGAAACGTTAATGCAATTCTAAATTTGAATTATCCAAAAGACAAAATTAAAATCATTTTAATAGCTGATTGTTTAGATAATTTTAACGAAAGCAAGTTACCTAAAATATTAAAAGTACTGAAGGTCAATTTAGAGGTACACTCAAAAATCAATTCACTTAAAAGTACACTTTCAGAAATTCCACAAGAAATTGACTTTATTGTAATTCTGGATTCTGATAATATCATCCATCCAGAATTCTTAATCGAGGTAAGCAAACTCACCGATCGATTCAAGGTTATTCAAGGGAAGAGAGTTCCACTAAATATTTATTCCAAGTTCGCTGTTATTGATTCTCTATCTGATCTGGTATATGAAAAAATTGATCATTACTATCCATCACTTTTGAATTTATCTTCAACCATTACTGGTTCGGGCTTTGTAATTGCAAGAAATTTATTTCTAAAAATTATACCTGGAATAAATGTACTAGGTGGTTTTGACAAAATTCTACAATCCATTTTAACACTAAAAAATATAAAAATCGGATATGCGCCATCTGCTATTGTTTATGACCAAAAAGTCAACACCGCTGATGTATATGTTAGGCAAAGAAAAAGATGGATTTACTATTATTTTTATAACGCGATTAAATATGGTTTTAAAATTTTTTTGAAAGGACTATCTACTTTTAATTTAAATAAAATTTACATGGGACTTAAGTCTTTAAGACCTCCTTTTGGACTGGTAGGCTTTGCCTATTTATGTTTCACAATATTGTCACTGTTCCTAAACAAATTCTTGTTTCACGTTTCAATTATTTTCTTCAAGGCTTTTGTTACATACATTTTAATCTTGTTATTTGACACTAATCAACTAAAATGGAAAGTTATACAGTCATTACCAATATTAATTGTAAATCAATTGAAAGCATTTTTTACGATGTACGATGCGAGAAAAGACTCATTAAAAACAAAACATAATTAAGACTACAATTACCAAAAAGGGTTTTGTTTTGGAAGTTACAAAAGTTGAAATTCTCTATTCGATTCGATAAGCAGATTTTAGAGGTGGTGAAACTCACTTAAAATATATTTTTAATCTTATTAATAAAATTGAGTTCGAACCTGTTCTAGTTAGCCACATCAAAGGTTATTTATTTGATTTCGCCCAAAATAAGGGAATCCCTTCATATATTTTTAAGGTAGGGTTACCTGGATTTTCTCACAATATTGTTATGATTGTTAAATTGATCAAGAAACATAAAATTAATTTTATTCATGGAGATGGAACACTTGGCATACTTCAAATCTTAATTCTTTCCATTTTAACAAAAAGAAGATTTATCTACACAGTTCATGCATAGACATTGCATTATGGTATGAGAAAATGGAACTATATGTTTAAACAACTAATCGAAAAAATTATATAACTCCTTGCACAACTTGTAATTTTGGTATCTGAGTTTGACTAAAAAACTTTTATCAATCCCGAATAAAAGATTTTGATTGAAAATGGCGAAGATATTAAAAACTTTAAGCCGATTATTGATTGATAAAAACTTTGATAAAAAGTCTGGTTTTAATAAAAATGATTTTATATTTGGTTTTATCGGTCGATTTACTTCTCAAAAAAATTGTCTATTTGTAATTGATATAATCAACAAACAGATTAAATTTTACCAAAGAAATTCGATAGAGTTAGTAATGGTAAGTGATGGTGAGTTAAAAGAAAACTCGTTGAATCCTAAATCATTTCATTGCACTCATTAATCCAACTCAGTTGATGGAAAATTTAATTATCAAATTCGATTATCTATCTGGTGGTGCCCTAATATTGGTATGGCCTTTCATTTAGTATTTGGAAAGGAGTGTTACGTGAAGTAAGTTGTATTGTTTCTGGATAAACTAATGAAAGTTAACTTATATCCGATTATTAAAATGAAATGGTATGCCAAATCAATAACACAAGTTTGTGATTCGAAAAGATTATTGAATTATTGGAAAATAAAACATTGATGAAAAAACTAAGATAAAATGCAAGTAATAAAATCATCTTAAATTCGATATTGAAGAAAAAATTTAAAAGCTCGTTAAGATTTACTTTCAGATAAAATGACAGAGAAACAGAAATATTGGTTTCCGAGCGGTGTTTATACTCTTTTACAAAACGTAGTTTTGTTCATCTCTGGTTTTACAAGTTTTGTGTTGCTTGTAAGATTTTATGATAAATCTGAATTTGGTACGTGGGCATTATATCTTGCATTTTCTTCCTTCATCGATGTAGCACAAGCTGGATTTGTTACTAATGGTTTAATAAAATTTGCGTCTCTTCAAAATAAAAAGTCAGAATATTCTAATGTTTTAACAGCTTCGTTAGTACTTCAAATTTTATTTACTGTTATGATCATTATATTAATTTTGATTTTTGCCCCAATTTTAGGAAACGCTTGGAGAAACATTAACTTACAAAAACTTCTAATGAACTATCCCATTTATGCAATAAGTCAAATTCCTTTTCAATTTTTAATAGCAGTAGAACAAGCCAATTTTTCTTTCAAGAACCAGTTTTACGGCAACTTAATTAGAAACGTTATTTTTCTGACTCTAATTAGCGTAATTGTATTCTCACATTCTAATTTTCCAGTTTATGCCCTTCCCCTAATTCAAGCAATAGCTGTACTAAGTGGTGCATTTGTTTTGTATTACTCGTTGAGAAAAGAACTGCATTTAAGTTTTGGAATCGATTTCAATTGGATAAAACAACTAATCAACTTTGGAAAATATGTCTTCGGTAGTAATGTAGTATCTATCCTTTTTACCAACATAGACCAAATTCTCTTAGGTTACTATTTTGATACAAAAGCAGTGGCAACGTATAATACGGCGATGAGAGTCGGAAATTTTTCAGATATCCCTCTAAACTCAGTAGCAACCATTGTTTATCCAAAGACAAATCAAAGACTTCAATCTCTAGGTGAGAAAAGTCTTCGTCATCTTTATGAAAAGTCAGTAGCTTTAATACTGGCTTTTGTTATACCATCGTCCATTATTTTAATTCTCTTAACTGAACCTATAATCAAACTAATTGCAACTGAACAGTATCTTGATGTAATACCAGTTATTTATATAATTATTTGTTTTAGTTACTTCAAACCATTTATTCGTTATAGTGGACTTATATTTCAGGCGCTAAACAAATCTGAAATTCAATTTAGATTACTCATTTTCCTACTTTTTATAAATTTTGTACTAGATATTCTACTCATTCCCAAATACAACCTGATTGGAGCAGGAGTAGGTAGTATAATTTCATTATTTATTGGAATTTTTATAGCTCTTAACTTGCTAAAAAAAATGCTGGATGTTCAAATACGACGAATTTTCAGATACACATTTGAATATTATTTTGATTTAATTGAATTCGCTATTTTCTTTGAAGAATACAAAGAATATTTTGAAGAAAAAAAGAGTGAAAAGGGAAATGAATTATTCAAAGAAAAATAATTTTTTTGAAATTCTAAATAATGAAGGAAAAAACTTCGATATGATTATAGTTACTGATTCTGGTGGGGTTATCAAGCTTTACAATAATGTTTTATCTCAACTATGTAACTCCGCAAATAAAGATGAAATTTTACTTCAGGAAATTAATCTTAATCAGCTATTCAAATCAGACGAACAAACAATTAACGATATAATTAACGAACTTCACAAATCAAATATTATTGAAGGCAAACTCGATTTCGCTCTAAGCTACAATCAAAGGATTCCTTTGGACTATAAAGCTTACAAAATTAGCGAAGATTTGGAAAGTCAATTCAATTTCATTTTCATTTTCAAATTTTCAGAAATCTCAGATATCGAAAGGGATCCGCTTGAACAGGAGCCATTTCTCCGTAGACTAAATAAAAGTGATGAGATTACCAATAACGATTATTCGGTCCTTTCATTAGATGAATTAGAAAGATTAAAAGAAGATTTTCTTTCCAATGTATCTCATGAGTTACGAACACCTCTTGCTTCAATCATAGGATTTACAGAAACATTGAAATCAGACCCGAACTTACCTAAGGATATTCTACTCGAATTTTTAGACATCATACTTAATGAGGGAAAACGACTCGCCGCAACAATTAATGATTTATTAGATGTTTCCCAATTGTATAAAGGGCAATTGACTCTTCAAAAGAAAGTCATTGAGATACAAAGTATATTGAAAGGAGTTTATGAAAGGTACAAACCTCTGGCGAACAATATTAATTTAGCCATTTCTTTACCTGAAAAACCTTGCTTCATTCTTGCTGATGATTCAAAATTTACTCAGGCAATTGGAAATCTCGTAAGTAATGCCTTAAAATTTACTCCAGAAGGTGGGTCAATCGATATTATCTTAAAAAGTTCGAACAAGTATTTCACGATCGAAATAAAAGATACTGGTTTGGGTATACCTAAGAATGAAATTGATAAAATTTTTGACAGGTTCTATAAAATAAACAGACCTGGACTAGAAACCAGAGGCGTTGGATTAGGCCTTGCTATAACGAAGAAAATTATTGAACAACATAACTTTCAGATTGAAGTAGAAAGTGAAGAAAATAAAGGTTCAATTTTCAGAATAATTATTCCAAACAAATCATGAAAAAAGAAATTTTACTCGTTGAAGACGAAAAAGCAATTCAGCTTTTAA
>CAKZPH010000215.1 GCA_937138605.1 uncultured Ignavibacteriales bacterium | reverse complement strand
TATCAGAACAATAAAACTGACAACGATGAAAAATTTTGTTTTAATCATTTTGATATACATCATCACAAATACCTTACTTCAAGGTCAAAATATCGATACTGTTGATACTTCAATCGAAACAGATATTAATTTCTTCATTGAAGAATCCCTTGAGGACACAGAAGATTCTCAACTAAATGAAGTAATTGAAGATTTAATCCAGAATCCTATCGAGATCAATTCTGCTAATATTGAAGAACTACTTCGTATTCCATTTATTAATCCTGCTCTTGCAAAAGAAATCATAGATTTTAGAAAAAAATATGGTTTATACTACACAATTGGAGAGTTAAATAGTGTTCCTGGAATGACCCCTGAATTATTTCAAAAAATTAAACAATTGGTGACAATCGATCGATCAAGATTTTCTCAATTCAATGAAGAAATTAATGAATGGGTTGAAATAAAGCCCTCATCCAGTTTAAGTCGAATTAATATTCAATCAAGACAAAGAATAATACAAAACTTTCAGGAAAAGAAAGGTTTTACCACTGGAACCTACTACAATTCACCTCTTAAGTTCTATAATAGGATTTTAGCAGATTATTCCAAAAAAATTATTTTATCGATAGTCAATGAAAAAGATCCAGGTGAAAAAAGTTTAACAGATTTTTACAGTGCAAGTCTTTATGTGAGAGATATATCGGTAATAAAAAATTTTGTAATTGGAGATTATGTTTTAGAATTTGGTCAAGGACTTAGTATGTGGCGACAAATTGGTTTTGCCAAAGGAACAGAGGCAGTCTATCCAATTATGAAAAAACCAGATGGTGTAATTCAATACAAAAGTACTGACGAAAATCAATTTTTTAGGGGTATAGCTGGAACAATCAACTTTAAAAGCTTTGAAATTATACCATTCTTTTCATCGAAAACATTTGACGCACGAATCGATTCAACTACACAATTAATAACAAGCACTCCTCTTGATGGTTATCATAGAAACGAAAGCGAAATTTCGAGAAAAAATGCTTCGTTAGAAAGAATTTCAGGCACACGAATTATTTACAAAATGGAATCAAATTCAATTGGATTTACTTATTATAAATCCAGATTCAAACACAAAATTTCTCCTAACACGTATTTTGAAAATTATGATGATGATTTTTCTTACGTCGCTACTGATTTCAACTTCTTCTTGAGCTCAATTAATTTCTTTGGTGAACTCAGTAAAGATAAAAACAATAGAGTCGCATCCGTCCTTGGCTTACTAACTTCTGCTGGTAAAAACTTAAATATAATTACAGTTTTTAGAAATTATCCTGCAAGATACATTAATATTCATGGGTATGGATTTGGAGAAAGAAATGGAACAACTTACAACGAAACTGGCTTTTATCTTGGCCTCTCATATGGTTCCAAATTTGGAAAATTCAATCTATACTTTGACCAATTTAAATTTCCATATCCATTAACTTATGACAAAACTACAACTGACGGGACTGAAATCCTATTTGCTTACGAATCACCTTTAATCAATCGCACAAAATACATTTTCAAATACAAAAACGAATTAAAAGGAACAAACACAACTTCAAAAGACGAGTTTGGAAGAGATAAAAAATTTACTAATGTAAGACAACAACAAAATATTCGATTTGAAGTTCAAAAATTTTTTAAAAACGATACTCGACTTGCATTTAGAATTGAATATGTTAGAACAGATTATCAAATCATTAAATCAGATGAAAATGGTTTATTAATTTTCGGAGATTTTACAACCAGGCCGTTGAAAAATTTAACTTTTAAAACAAGATTTACTTATTTCCAAACAAATTCTTACGACTCTCGAGTTTATCAACTGGAAAGTGATGTACCTGGAATATTTTACAGTACAGCACTTTATGGAAGAGGTATTCGCTGGTATTCTATGATTCGATACAAGTTCTTTAAAAAATTTGAACTTGCTCTTAAATATGCTGAATTTTTCCGAGACGATGTGAAACGATTAGGTTCGGGGCATAATGAAATTCCCACTAACCTTCAGAATACATTAACGCTTCAAATTGAAACAAAGTTATAAGTTAATTTCCTTTAAATTGTGGTTTCCTCTTTTCAAGAAATGCAGACGTTCCTTCTTTGAAATCTTCTGTTCCACAACACACTGAAAACATATCCGCTTCAAATTTTAATCCTTCTGAAAGTGGAAGTTCATACGCTGCATTAATAGCTCTTATAGCAGTAGTCAATGCAATCCTTCCTTTTTGCAGGATTGAGTTAAGTATTGTTTCAGCCTCATTTATTAAATCAGATAAAGGTACAACATTACTAACCAACCCAAACTCCAGAGCAGTTTTAGCATCAATCATTTCACCCGTAAGGATCATATGCATTGCTCTACCTTTTCCAATCAATCTGGTTAGACGTTGTGTGCCACCGTATCCTGGAATAATACCAAGATTAACTTCTGGTTGACCAAATTTTGCATTTTCTGATGCTATTCTTAAATGACAAGCCATAGCAAGTTCGCAACCACCTCCAAGAGCAAAACCATTGACAGCACAAATAACTGGTTTAGGAAATTGCTCTATGTAATTAAAAATTGTCTGACCATGATGAGCAAAATCTTTTCCAGTTTTTGCGTTAAGTTCACTAATTTCTTTTATATCAGCTCCAGCCACGAACGCTTTATCACCTTCCCCGGTTAAAATTACTCCCCAGATTAATTCAGTTTCGCCACAATGCTTAAAAGCAGAATGCAATTCATCCAGAACTTTTGCATTCAAAGCATTCAACTTATCTGGTCTGTTAATTTTAATTATGGCTACGTTTCCTTTTTCTTCAAATAAGATTGTATCGTACATATTTACCTCCCGTGAAGTTTTTTAGAATTTGTAATGATATTTTTCTTTTACTGTGCAATTTTTATCACAAAGTAATATGAATTGGTAAACGTAGTTTATAATCAAGTCCAAGATATGGTTCATAAGGCATAAAGAAGTATTTAAAGACAAAATCAACCAAGAAAAAACTTATACCAAAACCAACATTAAAACCTAATTTACTATCCGGTTTTGTAAAAGTCTCAAATTTATATGTATACGTTATTATCTGTCGCTCAATATAATTGTAAGTTAAATCAAAGCTCATAAACGGTGTAACAATAGTCTCAGCGGCGATTAAAGGATAGAAAAGATAGTCAACTCCTAAACTCACACCAGTCATCGATTTACTTTCAAATTGGTCACGATACAATTGTCTTTGAGGGAGAAGTGTATAACTAATTTGAAATTTTATAATGAATGGTATTTCAGAATTTCCATATTCCAGACTCCCACCAAAACTAAACCCTGTTTTGAATTTCTTTGCTGATTCCTGAATTGGAATTCTAATACCAACCAGTGGACTAACAAATAACCCTGAAATTTCCTGTGAAATTGCCGTCGATGATATTAAAGTGATGAAAACTATTATTTTAATCCTTTGTGATAACATAATTCAGATTTTCTTCTTCAATATAAAAAAGAATAAACCAAAAATTACAAAGAGTAATCCATACAAATATTCAGGTAAAAATTGTTGAGTAAAACTCAGTGAAAAAATACCTTCCCAGCTTTCGTATCTACGTGCAAAAAATGTTTGAATTATGAACTTATTATTCGAACCCATAACAATAACATAAGAATAAATACTCATTAATATGGATAACAAAGCGACCCAAAAAGATTTAGAAGAAACGAAAACAAATAAGTTAAAAAAAATCAATCCTGCGTTTACGGCATAATATGCAAGTAAATTTTCTGTGTTGTTCAATTCAAAAATTTTATCTGCTACTAAAGCTAAGTTAAATATAAGACCAAAAAGTAATAATCTTATCGAAGACACACTCCCAACAAAGTAACGAATCAAAATTAAAACAGAAATCAAGAAAGGCAAATTCCATAAGTAATACATTGGTAAATCAAGTAGTAGAGTTCCCCCTAACTCTATAATAAAATCTGGTTTATTATATTCAACCTTACCCAAAAAATATGCAAGTGTTATAACAAGAGCTGAAATTAAAATTGGCACGAGAAATGCAAATGACCAGTCTCGAAACTTTCCAATTAATTTCAGTTCGGTTAAAAAGTTTTTAACTTCACGTCTGTTTATGTATATCAAGACAAGGTTAATGATAAGAAATAAATTGAAACGAAATCCAATTAAGTAAATTTGATAAACTTCACCAGTATAATTTTGAAGAAGCAAAATTAAATTATATAAGAAAATAAAAGAAATTAAAGATAAAACCTTCTTCACAAAAATTACTTGGGATTATTCTTCTAACTGGTTTGATTCACCGGGAATAGATTTTTCTATCCCGTGTTCTATAATTTTAGTACCAACGCCATGTTCATATACTAATTTCCCGCCAAGTTCACCTGTCTGATAAATGAAATATCCACCAGTAAGAGCTAAAACAAAAACAATAATTTGAAATACGCCTTTTAGTTTCTTCTTTATTGTTAAATAAATTCGAACTAATAAAAGTCCTAAAAACCAAAACATGGTTATAGTAGCATAATTTTCGTGTTCATCAATTAACCCCAGGGGAATTTTAACATCAAAATTTTCAAATAGATAATCAGCATAATGAAATGCTTGATTACCTGTAATCATCGAAGCACCAGCACCAAGAATTCCTAAAAACAAAATTAAATTAGCTGAATAATTCAGATAATCTTTTTTGAAGATTAAAAAAAGTAACTCAATTAAAATGTAAGTAGTTAATAGTCCCACTGCAAAATGGACGACTTTCGGATGATAAGAAGCTAGTAATTCCAAGCTACCCTCCAAAAAGAGATTGAATGATTTTATATCTTAAATTGAGAATGTTGTTGATTCTCCACTTAATTATAGGATTTAAAAGTATTCCTAAAAATCCAAGTTTCGTTTCATATTCAATTTCATCGGTCAAAATAACAGTCCCATCAAACAATTCTTCAAATTTCTTTTTGTGTCGCCAAAACTTAAACGAGCCAGATCTTTGAAAATCAACTATAATTTTATTTTCAATTAGCTCTACAACTGTTAAATCCCAATTTACACGAATAAACGGAAACAAGTTCAGTTTGATTTGAAAACACGAATCTTTTTCGATGGGAACTTTTTGTATGATCGCCTTAAAATCCATGGATGGCGAAGACAGAAGTTTTAAATTCTTTGGATCGAGGTAAAAACTAAATAACTTATTTAAATCGGCTTTTAATGAAAGTGATTTTTCAATTTTGTACATTGACTTTCACCTTAATTTAACCACAGAGAACACTTCCACCATTTACGTTTAAGATTTCGCCTGTTATATGATTGGCCAGATCAGATGCTAAAAAAAGTACAGGTCCTGCTATATCTTCAGCTGTTGCAATTTTTTTCAGCGGGATGCTTTCGCGAATTTGCTCCTTATAATTCAAATCACTGAAAACTTCATCATTCATTTCTGTATCAACCCATCCAGGAGCAACAGAATTAACTAAAATTTTATATGGAGCTAATTCAGTAGATAAAGATTTTACGTACGAAATTAAAGCTCCTTTACTTGCAGCATAATGTGAATGAAATGCTTCTCCACGTTGACCAGCAGTTGATGTAATAATTATAATTTTACCACCACCTTGCTTTTTCATATAAGGAATAACTTCCCTGGTGAAAAGCATACTTCCTGTCAAATTTATCGTTAAAGTACGATTCCAATTTTCAAGTGTCATTTTATCAGCTTCACCATATTCCCAAATTCCTGCATTGTTAACAAGAACATCAATCCTGCCAAACTCTTCAATAATAGATTTAACAATTTCAATTATTTGTTGTTCTGCTTCTTTGTCATTATCTAAATTACATCTATAAGCTTTAATTTTTCGCTTGGTATAAGCTAACTCTTCAATAAACTTTTTTGATTGAGAAACTGCTTTATTATATGTAAACACGACATCCGAACCAGCTTCGGCAAAAAATTTAACACAAGCCCTTCCAATGCCACGTGAACCACCGGTAATAATTGTAACTTTACCGTCAAGTGAAATCATTTTTTTACTCCTGATATTCAACTTTATAAAGAATTAGTCCTTTTGATGGAGCCCATAAAGGACTTCTCATTTTGTTTTCAATCACCAGATTAACCTCATCCATACTTAAACGTCCACGAGCGAATTCAACACTTAATCCAACTATTCCTCTTACCATACCATGGATAAATCTATCTGCAGAAATAAAATATAAGAACTTGTCTCTCTTATTAAACCATCTTGAATAACTTACATTACAAATTTTTGATTCCACCTCATCCTCAGCTTTACAAAATGATGTGAAATCTCTTTTACCAATAAAAAGCATCTCAATTTCTTTAAGTCGCTGAAAATCAAGTTCACCAAAGATTGTCCAGGAATATTTATCGTAAAATACATTTTTTCTGCGTGAAATTAGGTAAAGATATGTCCGCTTTTTTGCAGAGTATCTGGAATGAAAATTATTGTGAGTCAACTCAAGACTTTTAATGCAGATGTCATCAGGGAGAATTGAATTGAGAGACTTTATAGTGGATTTTTTATCAATTTCACTCTTATAAGTAAAATGAAATACTTGCTCTATGGCATGTACACCAGAATCAGTTCTACCTGAACCAGTTATATTAATCTTTTCTCTTAAGATAATTTCTAAAGCCTTTTCAATTTCTTCTTGAATGGAATTTGAGTTGATTTGCTTTTGCCAGCCTGAATAATTAGTGCCGTCGTATTCAACAATTCCTTTATAAAGGTACATGTTAATTAAAATATCTTAACGAGATTAAAGGTTAGTTGAAGTTGGTTGAAATTATCTAAACTAACATTTGGAAAGAAATGGAAAGTGATTTCGTCTT
>CAKZPH010000214.1 GCA_937138605.1 uncultured Ignavibacteriales bacterium | reverse complement strand
TCAGGCACACCAAACAAAATATCTTCCAGTAGAGTAGTTAAAATTGTATGAAGCCTACGAGCACCAATGTTTTCAACTTGTTCATTCACCTCGGCAGCAACTTTCGCAACCTCTCTAATTGCGTCAAGAGAAAATTCTAATTCCACCCCTTCACTTTCGAGTAATGCTGAGTATTGTTTAATTAAAGCATTTTCAGGCAAAGTGAGAATTTTAACAAAATCATCTTCTGTTAGATTATGGAGCTCCACACGAATGGGAAATCTCCCCTGAAGTTCTGGAATCAAGTCCGAAGGTTTAGCTACATGAAACGCCCCTGAAGCTATAAACAAAATGTGATCACTTTTAACTGGACCATATTTTGTGTTTACAGTTGAACCTTCAACAATCGGAAGCAGATCTCTCTGCACGCCTTCACGAGATACATCAGGACCAACCTTTGAAGGTGGTCCAGCAATTTTATCGATCTCATCAATGAAAATTATTCCAAGATTTTCTACTCGAAAAATCGCTTCTTTAATTATCCCATCCATATCAATTAACTTTTGCGATTCTTCCTGAATGAAATATTGCATTGCTTCCTTAATGGTCATCTTTTTCTTTTTCATTTTCTTTGGTAGAACATTTCCTATCAACTCCTGCAAATTGATTCCAAGATCATCAGGACCAAAAGGACCGAAAACCTGCATAACCGCTGATGGTTCTGACGTAATTTCAAACTCAATCATTCTATCATCAAGGTCACCTTTCTGTAATTTTTTTCTAAACTTTTCGCGAGTGTTTTGTATTCTAACCTCCTCATCAATAGCTTCCTCTTCAGTGTTGTAATCACCTACTCTGCTCTTTTGTCTGATTGGTGGAACAAGAATATCAAGAATTCTTTCTTCAGCAAGTTTAGTTGCTTTATCACGTACTTCTTCCATTCGTTCTGCTTTAACCATATTAACAGCAATATCAGTTATCTCACGAATCATCGATTCAACATCTCGTCCAACGTATCCCACCTCAGTATATTTTGAAGCTTCAACTTTAAGAAAAGGTGCATTGGCTAGTTTTGCCAGACGTCTTGCAATTTCGGTTTTTCCAACTCCCGTGGGTCCAATGAGAATTATATTATTTGGTAATATTTCTTCTTTTAGAGCTGATTGAACATTTTGCCGTCGCCATCGATTTCGAAGAGCAATAGCTACAGCTTTTTTGGCTGCATCTTGTCCAATTATATATTTATTTAATTCCTCAACAATTTGTGTTGGCGTAAGCCCTCTAATTTCATATTGTTTGTTATTCTTTTTCCCTGACATTATCAAAGCTCCTCAATTACTATGTTTCTGTTTGTATAAATACATATTTCTGCAGCAACATTAAGAGATTCTTCCACAATTTCCCGTGCTGATAGACTTGTATGTTTCAGAAGAACTTTTGCGGCAGAAAGAGCATAAGGTCCACCAGAACCAATGGCGACTATTTTATCATCGGGCTCAATTACTTCTCCGCTCCCAGAAATTATAAGGGCTTTTTCTTTGGAAACTATTGCTAACAGTGCTTCAAGTCGACGAAGAAATTTATCCGTTCTCCACTCCTTTGCTAACTCAACTGCAGCACGACTTAAATTACCTTTGTATTGTTCCAGTTTATCTTCAAATCTTTCCATTAATGTAAGTGCATCAGCAGTAGCTCCAGCTATTCCGGCAAGAATTGTATTATTATAAAGCTTTCTTACTTTTCTTGCATTAGCTTTTAAGATAGTGTTACCATATGTAACTTGTCCATCCCCTCCCATGGCTAATTTACCATCTCGAATCAGTCCAATTATTGTTGTTGAACGTATTTTTCCCATTTTTCACCTCATGGCAAATCTTTTTTGATTTTTTTCCATTCTTCGTACCAGGAAACATATGGGGAAATTAATGGCACTGCTGTCATTCTTCCGCCAAAGCCCATATAACGAAATACAACCATATTAAGTTGAGTTACCTTCACATTTCTGAGTAAATCCAAATTTATGTTTCTAACATATTTCTGTGCAAGCTCTGCCACAAGTTTATCTCGATGGTTGTCAAATTTTTTCTGACGAAGTTCCTTCTTGATGTTTTCTTTTAAATCGTCATAGTTAACAAAACTTGTTGTATCTGGACGCTCAACTTTTTTATCAAGTAGTTTAATAACTGAGAAACCATCTTTAGTTTCTATTGGAGCATAAATTTCACCTGGTGATAGACGTTCTGCAACCTTTCCTATTTCACCATACATCGTTGAAGGGAAAAATCCAAATTCACCGTTCTTTTCTGCGGCCCATTTTCTTTTAGAGTATTTCTTAGCAAGTTCTCCAAAATCATCTCCTTCCTGTAAACGATTCAAAATAAATTCAATATGCTCAAGACTGTCTAAAAGTATTTCCTGAACATTTACAAGTATCACTTCTTCTGACTTAATCCCTCTTTCACTTATGTAATTATCAATTTCTTCATCTTTAACTTCAGTATTGTTTTTTAACTCATTAGAATACCAGGTTGATAAGTAAAAATCACGCCACATTTCTAAATCTTTCTTGACTTCTGGAGAATGATGCAATCCCTGTTTGTATCCTTCCTCTGCCAGGTATTCATCTTCAAGAAATGATTTAATATAATTGTTTAGTCTTATAGCAATGTGTCTTGTTGTTGAGTCTGTTACATAAAATCCTTTGAAAAGTAAAGCACGTAAAAATTCCGATATTGGAGCGTTACGACTTTCCATTTTTATTAAAGTCAGATCCTTATCCTTACCAAGATTCTTTTCTATTTCTTTTACATCAGCCGGATCAATAATATATTGATTACCACGGACAGGTTCTTGCGTTTCGAATTTATATTTGAATCTTTTTACGACTTCATCTGCTAATATCCAAAAAGCTGTACCATCTGCTTCGCCCTTTTTCTTCGAGAAAAATTTACGAAAATATTCACGATATAGTTTGTCTTCGTTTCTCTGCCTTAAAATCTTTTCCGCTTTTCTATATGAATCACTCAATTCCTTTGGTCCGAAATGAACTGCCATCGAAGCACTATCTACACGAAAAATATAATATCCGTGATCCGACCTTAATGGTCTTGTAAAATTTTCCACCTCCGTTCGATACACTTCATTTTCTGCTTCTTCTACAAGTGTTCCATACGTTACTTTCATCGGATACTTCTGGTCGTCTGTAATCAATCTCTCATTTAATAACGAATCAAAACTTTCACCACTGAGAAGTCTATCGAAAATTTCATGAATCGAAGCAGAATCCACCTCAAAAATATAACGGACATATAGTTGTATTTGACTTTTTGCAAAGGCATTATTTAGTTCTTCTGGAGTAACTGTAACTTTGTTTTTTATTTCTTTATGATAAAGAGCATCACGCACAATCATTTTTTCTAAATTTCTGAAGGCCATAGATAAATCGTAAGTTGTATCGATTCTGTTTAAATCGCCGTGTATAGAAAGAAGTTTTTCGGCAATCAATGTTTTTAAAAATTCCAGTTTTAACTCTTCATCTATATGACGGATATTTCTCCTGGGCCAGGGAGTAAATTCAAATCGATTAACAAATTCTTCAACAGTAATTTTTTTACTGCCTAAATCAACCAGAACCGAATCTTCGTTTTGAGAAAAAGCATTTGTACTGGAGAAAATTAAAATTAAAGCCAAAATTTTAATTTTACTTATCATTACAATCCTTTCTACAAACCATTTGAATGGAAAGATTCTTGACACCTTCTGCTTATAATTCCTGTAAGTATCGTCAAAAATACTTTCTAGTTTTTTCTCTTCGAAGTATGAACCAATGTAAAAATAGATTATAAATAAAATTGTAAGTGTTAAATAAAAAATTGTCATGTATGGTCTCAGTACAATGAATAAAATTGAGAACATATAAATTGGATGTCGAGAAATGGAAAAAGGACCAGTGGTAATTAATTTATAATTTTCGTCGTACTCATCATTAAACTCACCTTTCAAGTATCTTTTAATTTGTGAAATTCCAACAAATTCTTTCAAATCAATATATTTTAACGTCCATATCAAACCGAATAAAGAAAGAACTTGAAAAAAGTAAATAATTAAATCATAGGGAACCGGCAACTCATAAACCAAATGAACTGGTTTAGGTGAAAAATAAATTACCAAACCAAATGTAAATAAGCTAAAAAAATTATAGCTCAATCTATAAAATGGAAGAAAAGATGGAAAGGCTTTTTTGATTTTGCTTTTGAATTCCAAAGTGGCAAAGTATGAGTGAGTTATGGCAAAAACCGAAAATAAAAGTACGATTATAATAACGTCAAGGATAATTTGCATAAGTGGAGACTAAATCTCTCGTCGCATTTTTGCGATTGGTATGCCTAACTGTTCACGATATTTAGCCACTGTGCGACGAGCTATTTTAATTCCTTCCTGATTTAAAAGTTTGGCAATTTCATCATCTGTTAAAGGATTGTTTTTGTTTTCATTTTCAATCAACTCTTTGATTCTGATTTTAACATTTTGATTTGAAATTTCTTCTCCATTTATTGTTTCGAGTCCTTCAGAAAAGAAATACTTTAATTGATGAATACCAACAGGAGACTGGACATATTTTCCATTAACTACACGACTTATGGTAGAGATATCCAAATTTAAAGGTTCTGCAATATCTTTATAAATCATAGGTTTTAGATGTTTTTCACCGTACTCGAAGAAGTCACGCTGTTTTTCCACAATCAAATTCATTACTCTGAGTAAGGTCACTTTTCTTTGATTGATTGCATCAATAAACCACTTAGCTGAATCTATCTTTTCTTTTATAAACTTTTTAATTTCTTTTTCATCACCACTTTTTATCTTCTTTAATCGTTTTTTCGCAAGCATTTCATACTCAGGATTAATACGAAGTTGTGGAACATTGCGATCGTTTAAATAAACAATAAAACGATTATCTATTTTTTCGACAATCAAATCAGGAAAAATTTGTTGAAAGTTTGTATTCGATAAACTCCCCTCACCGGGTTTTGGATTCAAATACTGAATTATGTTTAAAGCTTCTTTCAATTCTTCTCGAGTAATATTAAGTTTATTTTCTAATGCTACATATCTCTTATTTTTAAAATCTTCAAAACCTACAGTTAAAATTTTGCGAACTAAATTTTTAAGTTTTGGACTTAAATCTTTTTCTTCTAGTTGAATTAATAAACATTCTTGTAAATTCCTCGATGCAATTCCAATCGGATCAAATTTTTGAATTTGTTTTAATATTCTTTCAGCTTCATCTGATGATATCTTAATATGTTCAAATAATTCAATATCTCTCAGAATATCTTTTAAGTCAGCTTTTAAATATCCATCTTCATCTATATTTCCTATTATCTCTTCGCCAATGCGAAATTGTTCTGGAGTCAAATTGAGTAAACGAAGTTGGTTTAATAAATGTTCAGTTAAACCTGGTTTTTCAGGAACAGGCAGTGAGTACTGTTCTTCCTCTTCATCTCTTTTCTGATATGGCGCATATGCTTCCGGGTCATCATTCATAAAATCTTCAAGCGTAAAAGTCTCTATCTCACCAGCAGTTTCTTTTTGAATCTCTTCAAGTTCCCACTCAAGTGGACTTGCTTCCGATGGCATTTCTTGTTCAACTTCTTCTACAGGAATTTCTTCAAGCACGGGATTTTGGTCAAGTTCTTCACGAATTTTTTGTTCCAGGGTAAGGTTATTTAGTTGAAGAAGTTTCTGATATAAAATCTGTTGTGGTAGTAGCGTAAGTTGTTGGGTTAATTTCTGATTTATTGTTAACATATTTCATCTTTTCTGGTTGTTTATTACTTTTTTTAATTTTTCGAACCATTTAATTCCATACAATCTAATTATAGCATCTTTACAAAATTCATAAACACGTGTTTTAGAAGCAAGTCCTCTATTTAATGCTGGTTCACAAGCCGGATAGTAATCAAATCTTAAAACATCTTCACCAAATTCAATTTTCCTGATTGGATAAAGATGACAGGAAATGGGCTTACGAAAATTTATTTCTCCTTCATCATAAGCCTTTTCAATAGCACAACGAGCAATATCACCTTCATAATAGACAAAAACACATTCTTTCTTATCCACTACCCTTGTATGTAATCGACCCTTAATATTTTCGAATGGTCCATATTTTTTGAGGATTTCAATATGCTTAGCACTTAAATATTTGTAAAGCTTATCTTGAATTTCTAGAAGCATGTTAGATTCTTCAAATGTAATTGGAGCACCATTCGCACCTTCAATTACACAACATTCGCCCTTGCATTTTTCCAGGTCGCATTCAAAATACATGTCAATTATAGTAGAGCTAACCGTCACATCTTCCACTTTAATGAAATAAACAATTTTGTCTTCCATGTTAACAAGATAAGAGACTTAAACTATAATTCAAAAATTTTCATTTTTCAAAACATTTATTGTGTTTTTTTGTCTTGAAGTATATTAATTCTTAGTTGAAGATTAAAAAGTAATGGCCCCTGAGGTTTTATTAAATTTTAATTACGAAAAACATAAACTACTAAATTAAAGGGGTCTCAATGAAAAATAGTAAAACTCTGATAGAATTAGATACACAGGAACTAACAAATTTAATTAAAAATCAGCTTGAGCTTTTTATAGGAGAGACAATAAAAGAGATAGTTATAAGTAAGCAGAAATCTAAGAGATGTAAAGAGGTGGAGAGATACACAGTTGCAGGCTCGTTAGGTTGAAATCTCGATACTGGAGATTGAACAGAATATGAACAGAGTTAGAAACTATGAAAAATTTAATCCTCGCTCTGCAGTTGGATTCAATCAGGATAGCTCGAAAGTTTATTTTGTGGTTGTTGATGGCAGGCAATCAAAC
>CAKZPH010000213.1 GCA_937138605.1 uncultured Ignavibacteriales bacterium | reverse complement strand
GAAAGTCACCCTCATGATATTCTTATTACCAAAGAAGCTCCAAATTATCGGGCAAAAGGCAACTAAATTAAAATGTCAAATATTTTTAGAGACAGAATTAAAAGACTAAGAAACTTATTATCATTAAGCAAAAAGGATGTTTACTTCACATATAAAACTGAAGATGTTATTTATCTTACTGGCTTTTCATCATCAAATGCTTTTTTGTTTATATCGGGTAGTTATGTGAAAGTTTTTACTGATAAACGTTATACACAGCAAATTAAAACATACTCAGGTGAAATTGAATTTCAGATTTTTAACGACCATTGGATTGATGAGATTAAAAAGTTTTTAAAATCAAAAAAAGTTAAAAGATTATTTATTGAGGCTTCTAAAATTTCTTACGACAGATATCTGCTTTTTCAAAAATCATTTAATACTGAATTGAAATTGTTGCCCAATTCTTTAGAATTTTTTTTTGCTTTTCAGGATGAATATGGAATAAATCAAACTAAAAAAGCTTTGAAATTCACTGAAAAAATCTTTTTAAAAATTTTAGAATATGTTAAAGAGGGGATTACAGAATTAGATTTATATGCTGAGTTAAAATATCAAATAAACTTGATTGATGCGAAAAGCGAAGCCTTCGATCCTATTGTTTTATTTGGTAAGAATACTGCTTACCCGCACGGCAAAACTGGAAAAACTAAATTAAAGCCACATTCACCAATAATTTTGGACTTTGGTGTGAAGTTTAATGGTTATAATTCAGACTTTACGCGCACTATTTATTTTGGAAAACCATCACAGGAATTTAGAAAATACTATGAAATTGTAAATAATGCTCTTTCGTTTGTTAAATCCAAGATTAATGTTGGTCTAAAAGGGCATGAATTATATGAATGCGTAATTAAATATTTTGCTGGGTTCAAACTTGATAATTTTTTTACACATGCTCTTGGTCACGGTTTGGGAGTTTATATTCATAATTATCCGAGGATTGCCAGAAACAGTAAAGATATTATTCTACCAAACTTGATAATCGCAATTGAACCAGCTTTATATTTTGAAAATGTCTTTGGAATTCGTATAGAGAATAATTTTCTTGTTAATGATAACAAGGTTGATGTATTAAATACTGTAACAACAAACTTGATAACGATATGAGCAAAAAAGTTTTAGTAATTGCATATTATTTTCCACCGATGGCTTTCAGTGGCGTACAACGAACTACTAAATTTGTTAAAAACATGGTTTACTTCGATTGGCAACCAACAGTACTCACAATTCAACCAAAATCGTATTATGCTTTTGATACATATTTACTTGAAAAGTTAAATCAGTTAAATGTAAGAATAATAAGAACTAAATCACCTGATCCAACTCAACGCATTTTTGATCAAAGTAAAATTAGAAGTGACTTCATTAGAAAAATTCTTAATCGAATTAGCCAAACTATCTTCTTACCTGATAACAAAATATCTTGGATGAGACCAGCTCTAAAGGAAGCAAGAAAATTATTACAAAAAGAATCGTTTGATATAATTTATGCTACAGCTCCACCTTACACTTCTTTTTTAATTGCCAATCAACTTAAAAAAGAATTCGATATACCAATTATACTCGATTACAGAGACGCCTGGCTTGATGACGTTTTGTCTTTTTATCCTACGTTTATTCATCGATGGATTGTTAAACAAATGGAAAAAAAAGTACTGTACAACAGTGATAAAATAATAACATACACGAGACAAATTAAAGAGCATCTGTTGAAAAATTACAAGTTCTTATCGCCTAATGAAATTGTAATTATCCCCCATGGATTTGATAGAGAGGACTTTGATTTAAAATTTAAATCGAATAAACCTTTTCGTAAAATGAGGATAACATATAGTGGAATTTTTTATGACGAGCGTACTCCCAAATTTTTCATAGAAGCGGTTAGAAGGCTTTTTTACGAAAAACCAGAACTCCAAAATAAAATTGAGTTTTGTTTTGTTGGAAATTTCCCAAAATCACAGAAGAAAAAAATAGCCAAACTCAAATTATTGAATGCCTTTAATTTCATCGGTTATGTCGACCATCAAACAAGTTTTCAATACCTGCTTGATTCTGATGCTTTATGGTTAATGATTAGACACTCTAAGAATCCCCACCTGGTTGCAACAGGCAAACTGTTTGAATATATGGGTACCGGGAAATTCATTTTAGCATGTGTACCTGAAAATGGAGCAGCAGCTCAAATTTTAAAGAAATATAAGGCATATTTAATTGTAGAACCTGAAGATGTGGATGGTATAAAAAAAGCAATATACAATATCTATGAAATGTATGTATCAGGTGAACTTCCAGCCGGTGATATTAATTATATTGAATTATTCGAGAGTAAAAAATTAACTCAAGATTTAATCACTATCTTTCAATTTCAAATGAGAAATGAAACTTAATGTTTTAGTCCTGGGATCTGGCGGCAGAGAAGATGCGCTCTGTCATAAGATTTCAAAGAGCCCATTATTAAAAAATTTGTATGCCATTCCGGGCAATCCTGGTATGGAAAGATATGCTAAAGTAGTAAAAGTACCATTAGGCGATTTTGAAGCCATTAAGAATTTTTGTATTGAAAAAGAAATTGACATGGTTGTTGTTGGACCAGAAGAACCGCTCGTTAGAGGTATTAAAGATTATCTTTCAAAATTTAATATACCTGTCTTTGGACCATCTGGTAAATCAGCTCAGATAGAAGGTAGTAAAAGTTTCGCGAAAGCATTAATGAAAAGGAAAGGTGTACCGACGGCAAGTCACATTATCTTTCATCGTGATGAATATCATAAAGCTCGAGAATTTCTGGAAAAATCTGCTTACCCAATTGTCATCAAAGTTGATGGACTTGCTGCTGGTAAAGGAGTGACAATAAGTCAACATTTTAACCATGCGCTTCAAACACTTGACGAAATTTTCTTGCATAATAAATTTGGTGTTTCAGGTAATAGTATAGTTTTGGAAGAATATCTTGATGGAGAAGAAGTTTCTGTTTTTGTAGTAACTGATGGAAAAGATTATGTTCTTTTATCGCCAGCTCAAGATTATAAAAGGGTGGGAGATGGGGATACTGGTAAAAATACTGGAGGTATGGGTTCTTATAGTTTTAATGAAATTTTGAGTGATGGCCAGATCGATGAAATAAAACATTCCATAATTGACCCCGTTCTGGATGGACTTTTAGAAGAATCCTCACCTTATACAGGATGTTTATACTGTGGTTTGATAATCACTAGAGAAGGAATTAAGGTAATTGAATTTAATTGTCGGTTTGGTGACCCAGAAACTCAAGTTGTGTTACAGAATTTAGAAAATGATTTACTTGAACTAATGTATTTAACTGTAAAGGGTGAGTTGAAAAATTACTCTACAAAAAATTCTGGTAAGGCAATTTGCCTGGTTCTTGCATCATTTGGTTATCCTGATTCGTACGAAACTGGATATGAAATTACTGGACTTGATCTGGTGGAGCATCTTAACGACACAATTATATATCATGCGGGAACATCAAAAGTTGGTGGTAAAATTGTTTCATCTGGTGGCAGAGTACTTAATGTGGTTTTATCATCAAAGGAAAAAGACTTTAAAGAACTTATTAATAATGTTTACCAAACAGCAGAGCTGATAAACTTTGAAAATAAATACTACAGGAAAGATATTGGATTACGAGGTTTATTGAAACTTAATTAGATGTAAGTTAACTTATTAATTTTTAACGATTTAGTGAATCAAGTTTTAAGAAATTAATCACTTCATTAATAATTTTTTCTGCATTGATGCCACCTTCTCCAAAAAAATTACATAATTTGGGGTCTCCGGGACATTTGGTCTCACAGTAAGATTTTTCAGGTAAAATTAATAAAGATTTATTTCCGAGTGGACCCCACAATTTTGGGGAGCAAGCAGGTAAAGGACAAAATAGGGAAATTGTAGGAACTTTAAGAGCGGAGCATACGTGCATTGGACCTGTACTTGAGGATATTAGCAAATCCAGAGCAGAAAATTTAACAATTGACTCTCTAAGTTTACTGCCAATCATTGGAAAATGAATGTGATTCAAATCTTGAATTTCCTTAGGCGGAAAAAGGTCAGTAGAAATTACTTGTATTTCCTCGAAAACCTTTAATTTTTCGAAAAGTCTTTTATATTCAGTTACGCTTAAGTTAGGCGATGAGTTACCGCTCGTTACATTAATGCCAATTAAAAATTTTTTATTTCCTATTATTTTGTCACGAAATTCTTGGGCTTTTTTTTTCTCGTCGTAACTTAAATGAATTTCTGGCTCTAAAGATTGTGGTTCGATACCAATTTTTCTCAACATATCAAGATTATAATCTGCTTCATGTCTTAATGGGATGTATTTCTTTCGATCTACAAATTTTGTGAAAGTTAAGAATTGGTATAACTTGCGTCCAACACCTATGCGAGTTTTAATTCCCGCTAAAAATAAAATGTAATTGAGCCTCTCATTTGGGAGAAGCATAAAGGCATATTCAAATTTGATCTTACGTAGAGTTTTAACTTGATTTAAGAAAGAGCTATAATTTTTATTTTCATCGTAAATAATAATTTCATCAACATATGGATTGTTTATGAAAATATCTTTTGTATAGTTTCTAACTAAAACGGCGATGAAAGATTCGGGATAAGAGTTTTTTATTTCTCTTGGTAGAGGAGTAGAGAGCACAACATCGCCAACTCGATCTATGCGGCAAATTAAGAATCGAGGTCTTTTCATGATTTACGCTGCAATTCCCAAATTTTTATTTGAACTAAGAACTTTGTCAGGGCATGCATAATTGATATAAAAAAGCCGTAAATACCATCTATAAAACCATACCTAAGTATTAAGTGCTGAAAAAAATACATAGGTGGATAAAAAATTATTGTAAAAATATTTGATTTTTTTTTAGTGAATTTCTCCAATGCTTCTAAACTTGAATAGTGATTAATTTTTTTTATTACTTCGTTAAAATTCGAATAACTTAAATGAATTAAAGACTCGTAGATTTTACCGACTTTACCATCTACCTTAAAGCCTTCGTGAACAAGTCTATTTGTAATTGTGGTTTTTGACTTTCTAAAAATTCTTATCTGGAAATCTTTGCCCCAACCACATCCTCGAATTTTTTTTCCAAGAAAGTAATTATCTCTTTTTACGTAGAATCCATCAAAATCATGCGTTGTGCTTAAAACGTAATCTTGAATTCGATTTCGGAGTTCATGAGAAACTCGCTCATCAGCATCTAAACTAAGAATCCATTCGTTTGTTGCATAACTTAATGCAATATTTTTTTGGTTAGAAAATCCGGTCCATTCATGTACAAAAATCTTATCTGTATATTCTCTGGCTATTTTAA
>CAKZPH010000212.1 GCA_937138605.1 uncultured Ignavibacteriales bacterium | reverse complement strand
CTACCACGTTCCTTTCCCATCTCTGGTGTATCACCTTTTAACGCAAAGTAAATCATGTTACCGGGAGCAAAATTTCCATGAAAATCACGCATTTGCTTTTTAGCTAATTCATAAAATTTAAAGGAAGGCAATCCGGGATAATTTACAAAAGCAACTTTTGGGTGGTTTTCTAAATACCGTGCAACTTTCATGGCTGTTTCAATTTCTCTTTGAAGTCTAACCGCAAGTGAAGGTAATCCATAAACCATAATGGGCCAAGCACTTTTTGTTGCAAGAACTCCACCGAAATCCTTTCGATATAGCATTAATAGGTCCCTAAATATTTTTTTTCCAATTACAACTCCTCCCATATCGGTTCCAAATCCACCGATATTTTTAGTAAGTGAATGAACAACAAAATCGACTCCTAATTCCAGAGGTCTCTGACAAAAAGGTGTTGCAAACGTATTATCAACTACTACTTTTATCTTGTTTTCTTCGTCACGATTCTCATTAAATTTAGCCACTTTTTTAACTACAGCCTCGATATCAATTAATTCCAGGTTTGGATTAGCCGGAGTTTCAAAGTAAACAACTTTCGTTTTATCATTAATAGCTTCGTCTAAATTATCAGGATTGGTTAGATCAACTTTGATTGTGTTTATATTATATCTCGGATACCAGTTGTTTAATAGAGAAAAAGTACAGCCATAAAGAGTTTTATGGGCAACAATTTCATCACCAGTTTTAGTTAAAATCCCTAAAATACCTGAAATTGCAGCCATTCCACTGGCGAAAGTTACGGCGGTCTCACCCGATTCAGCATCAGCAAGGTTTTCTTCCAGAATTTCTTTGTTAGGCTCGCCAAGTCGATCGTAAATATAAATTGGTTCCTCTTCATCAGGTAGATTACAAGTGTGACCAAATTCTGAAAATCCCAATGCTCCTCTCTCGACTGAATCTAGTCGGAATGTAGTTGATGATGAAATGGGTGGAACAACATGATGATTATAATCCCATTTGACTGTAAAAGCCTTACCGTAGATTAAATGAGTTTCACGAGAATATTTATCGTTTTTATTCATAAATTTTTTCCCCTTTATTTTAATGCTTGTTCAATGTCTAAAATCAAGTCTTCTAGATCTTCGATTCCAACCGAAAGTCTTACAAGATTATCACTAATCCCTAGTTTTTCCCTTCTTTCTTTTGGTATAGATGCATGAGTCATAGTAGCAGGATGACATACGAGACTTTCGACTCCACCAAGACTTTCAGCAAGTGTAAAAATCTTCAAATTTGTAAGAAACTTTTTGACTTGTTTGAAATCGTGTAACTCAAAAGAAATTATTCCGCCAAAACCTCGCATTTGTTTTTTCGCAAGTTCATATTGAGGATGAGAGGACAATCCAGGATAATAAACCTTCTTAATAGAATTATTATTTAAAAGAAAATCAGCAATTTTACTTGCATTATAGTTATGTCTATCCATTCTAACAGCAAGTGTTTTAACTGACCTCAGGAGAAGCCAAGAATCAAAAGGTGAAAGGACGGATCCAATTGATTTTTGTACAAAACTGAGTTTATTCAACAATTCATCTGAATTAAAAACGAGCACACCACCAAGCAAATCACTATGTCCACCAAGATATTTAGTAGCACTATGTATTACTACATCAGCTCCTAACTCTAATGGATTTTGAAAATATGGAGTCATGAATGTGTTATCAACAGCAAGAATTAAGTTTTTCTCTTTACAAATTTCAGCAATTGCTTTGATATCGCTTATTAGGAGAAGTGGATTTGTTGGTGTTTCAATGAATACAAGTTTAGTTTCCGATCGAACTGCTGCTTCTACATTCTCAACTTTAGTTGAATCTACAAACGTGAATGAAAGTTCAAAATTTTTCATTACTTGTTCGAAGAGTCTGAAAGTTCCTCCATAGATATCCTCTGATACAATAATATGATCCCCAGCTTTGAGTGTAGAAGTTAAGGCGTGAATGGCTGAAACCCCGCTGGAAAAGGCCAGAGCATAGCTTCCTTTTTCAAGTGCTGCAATATTTTTTTGAAGTATATCCCGTGTTGGATTTGCTGATCTTGTATAAACATATCCCTTATGCTTTCCTATTTCTTCTTGATAAAATGTTGTTGTTAAATGAATTGGAGGAATAATTGCATTTGTAGACGGATCAGGATGTTGCCCCGCGTGAATTGCATCAGTTGAAAAGCCCATGGAAATATCCTATAACTATTGAAATAAACATAAATTTGAAAATTTAATTACGGACAAATTTACGAAAATAAAGTATGGTGAGAAATTCTCTGGAATATGGAACTTATTTACTGGCTTCCGCAAAAACCCAACGTTCTAAATAACTTCGTAGATAATGAACAGAATAATTAACTTTTTTGAAATGTTTTGAAAGTAACTTATCAACGAGTCGAGTTGTCACTGTGTCATATTCACTTCCAACTTGAAATGTTGCTACTCCTTTATTTTTCAGAATACGACTGATATTACTAAAAATAAAATCAAGATATTTCTCACGTCTGAATCGAGTAAAAGATTCGGGGTGCATGGTTAAATCATAAAGTACTGCTTCAAATTTCTCAATAGTGTTTCTCAGAAATTCTTCTGCATCTTGAATCAATATTCGAGCTCGTTTGTCATTAAAAGCATTACCTGTAATTTTCTTCAAAAATTTTTTAGAAACATTGATTACCTCTTCATCAATTTCAACTAACGTTACCTTTTCAACATCGCATTTAAGTAAATAATTTAATAATCCGCCATCACCACCACCTAAAATTAAAGCGTTCTCGATTGTTTTTTTCCTTTTTAAGATTGGACCAATCATAGCTAAACTATATGCTTCAGCATCAGCTTCGGATATCTGTAAATCCTTGTCTAAAAAAAGCATTTTCCCAAAATGTTCGTTCTCGATCAGATCAATGAATTGAAAATTTGATTTATTCGAATACAACATATTTTTAATGTGATAACGTACTTCAAAACCATACTCCGATCTGGAAGTCAACCAATCTTCTTGTCTAAATTCTATTGGATTACCGCGAGTTATTTCTGCAATTTTTACACTTTTCGGTTTAAAGACTTTTCTTAATTGTGCTAATAAATTTAATTGTTTGGAAGGATGGGAACATGTGAAGATATCAATTGAAATATGTCTAGCTTCTGGATATGTGTGCAATCCGATGTGACTTTCAGAAATTATTGCAAGTAATGTAACGCCAACAGGATCAAATTTATATGTTATAATTTTTTTGTAATTTAAGCCTGACTTTTCAATTGCCGTTTTGACTATGTCTTCAATCTTTTTCGGATTATTTAGTAAACTTTTGTCACATTCAATAAACTCTGCTACGTGTTGTGTTCCTAAAGGATTCATTTCAAATGCAAATTAAAAAAGCATTTAATTTCTTACAATAATTTTTGAGCTTTGCAAAAAACAACTTATAAGTAGTGATTAGTGATTATGAAAATCTTTTAGCTTCAATTAAATTTCTATAACCACGAAGGAATTCTTGTGAGCTCATTCTCTTTCTAGATTCCACTTGAAGCTCAACAATGGAAAGTAATTTATCAGTGGTATGTACTAAAATATAATTGTTTGAAATTTCTATAGTACCACAATCTTTTGTTGAAGTAATATCAGTTAATTTGGCTTTATAAATTTTTATCATTTTACTATCTAAAAACGTAAATGCGGCAGGAATTGGTGAAAGAGCGCGAATTTGATTGTAGATTTCAAATGCTGGACGTTCCCAATTTATTCTACAAATCTCTTTTGTAATTTTCGGTGCAAACGAAGCAAGTCTATCATCTTGTGGTAGTGTTTCAAAATTGCCCTCCTCTATTCGTTGAATCGTTCTTAAAACTAAATCAGCTCCAATAATTGAAAGTTTATTATAAAGAACTTCAAAATTATCCTCATGGTCAATTAAAACTTTTTCTTGAAGAATTATATTCCCCGTATCTACTACTTCCTTTAAAAAAAAAGTAGTAACTCCCGTTTCCGTTTCACCATTCATCAATGCCCACTGAATTGGCGCAGGGCCACGATACTTTGGAAGCAAAGACGCATGCAAATTAATCGTACCATACTTAGGTATTGAATAAAGCTCGACAGGTAAAATTCGAAACGCCACAACAACTCCAAGTTCTGGTTCAAGTAATTTAACCTCGTTTATAAAACTTTCATCCTTTAATTTTTGTGGTTGAAGAATTTTAAGATTTTTTTCTAAGGCAATACTTTTTATGGGCGATGGTACCAGTTGAAGTCCTCTACCTTGTGGTTTATCTGGAACTGTTACAACACAAAGTATTTCGTGATTGTTTTCTATTATTTTCTTTAACGTTGGGATACCAAAATCAGCTGTGCCTAAAAATATTATTTTCATTTTATAAGATTCATCTTCTTAAGTTCACGAAATATTTGATTTTGCTCATAATCAGTTACAATTAATTCATAGAAATAAATTCCGCTTGCCAAATTGTAATCATCACTGTTGAAGTTAAACTCATTATACCCAGTACCAACTTGTTCACTAACTGAAGCAAATCTCCGACCTAATAAATCATAAAAATTCAACCTGACAGTAAAGACTTTTCTTTTTTCATTTGATTCAGAAATATAATACCTAATCTTAGTGAATGAATTAAATGGATTAGGATAAACTTCGGATACTAACAATCGTTTCTTATTATCACTTATGCTTTCATTTGCCTTTAATATTTTCAACTTAAATTGAAATTCATCTTTCGATTTCACAAAATATGAATCTCCACTACTCAATTTCACAACTTTATTGTTCATAAAAGTTAAGATACATGCCTCTGCCATGTCCATCGATTTAAAAGTAATTTTAATTGGAAAATAATCTGACTTAATTCTTAAAAACTTCTCTTCCCCAAGGAAAATGATTCTCGTATCGTCATCAAATCGAACGTCAAAAGCACCGGATGGTGGCTCAGGTGGAAGATTGAAATATTCTTTATTAATCACCTTTTCTGATGAAAGTAAGGTAATTACTGATTTTTCCATTTCGAAAACAATCTTACCGTATTTTAATTCTTTTTCAATTGAAACGTTTCCTTTAGCTAATCCCGATAAGGATAATGTAAGTGTTCCTGGACTTGAAGACTTAACCCAATACCCTTTACCTCTTCTTAATTCACTAACTACATTGTAACCATTATTATATTCATAAAATGGAGTTTGTAAAATTCCAGGTGGTGAAGTACTAATGGAATTAACAGGAATTACTCCATTTAGGGAACCAACCAAATTCCATCCTTCATTTATTGGAATCGTTAATTCATTAATTTGCAACCCTTGTAAAGTAATATTTTGTGCAACAGGAAATTTTAACCAATAACCTTTTCCAACTTCAAGAGTATCTTTTGCAGCATAACCATTTAAATATGTATATGCGAGCGAATTAGAACCGGGGAAAATTTCTCTGTAATACATGTTATTACGTTTGAGAGGAACAGAAAGTAAGTTCCACCCTTCAGTCAAAATAAAATTACTAGTTGGATATGTTTGAACTGTATCATAATAAATTGCCATCCATATACTTCTAAGGCTATTATCCATTCGTGTCCATATGGGATAAACTTTTCCATTTAAAGCAGCAACATTTGTATAATCACCAAAAAATACACTGGCAGTAGGCGTAAAAGGTGATTGCGAAATTTTAAATTCAGTAAATGTTTCACCACCATCTTTTGAACGGGCTAAATAAACATCTGTTCTATTGTCATTGTAATTTCTTCTGTCATAATAAACTATGTATAAATATCCAGTTGTCGGATCAACTGTCATCCACGTAAAAAACTGGTGTGACTGAGTATTGTCTTGATTAACTTTCTTTGGAGACGACCAGGTGTTACCACCATCAGTTGATTTAACTATAAAAACATCTGTATTGTTAGTACCATTTCTTTGGTCAGACCAATTAACATAAATAGTTCCTCTGTATGGCGAATTACTTATATCACAAGCAGTTACTGGCAGCCCATTACAGCGGTAAATTCCTGGAACAGAAAAATCCCATCCACCTGGAATAGAAGTAATAACTTTATCCAAGCTCCATGTAACTCCACCATCTGTAGACTTATCAAAGACAAGTCCCAACGGACCAGCCCAGGCTAAATAGACCTCTCCATTTGGGCCAACCGCCGGAACCGCACCCTCCACCGTATTGTCTGAATCAATGCAATCACCGCCACGATCACTTATTCTCACTGGAGCAGAGAAAGTCAAACCACCATCAGTTGATCTAGAAAACAAAATTCTAGTACTGTCCTGAGGATTAGTACTTCCGTAACTATCAAATTCAGTCCACGCTACGTAAATATTATTTCTATATGGGCTGTTAGTCCAATCAACTGCTAACCATTCTTTATCTTGATTTCTCGATGGTGGATTATAACCAATACCAACACCACTTGACCAACTCATTCCTTTGTTGGTTGATTTTTGAACAACAATTCTGTCAATCCAATATCCACCAGATGATGGATTGGATAAATGACCAAAGTAACAATGTCCATTCAAGTCAAAAACGACACATGGGTCGCCCCAAACGCCCAAAGGTGAAGTTAAATTACCCTGAGTCCAAGTATATCCGCCATTCGTTGAGTAATAATAATATCTAATGTTTGCGCCTGCTACTAAATTACTTGTATCAGTTGGATTAATGGCAATACTCGTTTCATTTGGATCGGTAGATGAAGTTGAACTAACTCGAATATTCGGAAATTGTGCCAAAGAAAATGAAAACAACAATAAGTTAAAAATTAACACTTTCATGTTTAGTCCTGGAAAAATGTTTATTAATTTCTACTAAATCAAAAATACTACGTTTAAAAATAAAAAGCCCCGATTAATCGGGGCCTGATTTGAAATGTAAATTAACCATTTTATTTGATTAAAATCATTTTTTTTGTGCTAACAAAATTTCCTGCAGATAATTTGTAAAAATATACTCCCGATACTAAACTCGAAGCATCACAATCAAATGAGTATTTACCTGATTCAAGTTCTTGATCTATCAACAAAGCAACTTCATTTCCTAAAATATCATAAACTACAAGTTTTGATTTTGCTTTTTCTGGTATAGTGAAAGTTATTTTTGTTTTTTGATTAAATGGGTTGGGATAATTTTGAGATAAATCGAAAACAAAATTTTGTTTTTTTGACTTAGCTAAAATAAATTTATCAATGTTCTGATGAATATTTATTGAGTTTCCTGAAATTATTTCAGAGCTGAAAATCTTTCCTCCAAAAACATCCCTCAATGTGTAAACTGAATTTTCCAAGTCTTTTATTTCTATAGTGATTGGATAAACCGCATTGTTAATGGATAGAACATTCTCATCATTTATCGAACCAATTAAGTAATTATCATTTAACCTGGCATCTAGTATACCCTGTGGAGGAACAGGAGGCAATTCAAATTTATCATAATCATCAGTATCATCTAAGTACAGTTCAATGTATCTACCCAAATTATCTTTAATAATAATTTTTGTGCTAAATTTCAATTCATCAACTTTCGAGAGTGAAGAAGAAACATTTAAGTTTAAATACCCATTTTGATTAACTTTTACCCAGTAACCTTTACCTTTTTCCAGTGAAGATACTGGAACATAACCATTATTATAACCATAAATAGCACTACTGATTAGATTTGGTGGATTAGTTGTAATTGAACTCACTGCAACAGACCCATTCACATTACCGATTAAATTCCATCCTGACTTAACACTAACTTGAAATGAAGGTAAATTGTTACCTGTAATATTATGAATTACTGGTGAATTAAACTTTAACCAGTAACCTTCACCATTTTTCAAAGTATCTTTACTTTTGTAACCATTTTCAAATGCATATGCGAATGAAGATGCCTGAGGAAATATGGTTCCCTTTCTAAAATCATCAACCACTACCGGAACGGAAACAAGATTCCATCCTTCTGCTGTAGAAAAGGTTGCTGTAACAACATTTGAAGTTACATTATAACTATTAATTGTCACATCATCTATGTACCAACCATCCCTAGTTAAGCTTCCATCACTCTTTAGTAAAAATTGAATCCTGATATTCTTTCCAAGAAAGCTGTTTAATGACATTTCTTCTTTAACCCAAGTCGTTTGGGTACCATCATATCCTGGTTCGCCTAAAGTTTGCACACCTCTACCGCTTCCATTTCTTGTATATTTTCCTCGTAATGGAATCCACGTTCCACCATTATTAGTTGAAACTCGAACCTGAGCAAAATCATAGGAAGCTTCAATATCCCATCTTGTCCAAAATTCAAGCGTTGCATGAATCGATTGCGTTAAATCAAAATTATTAACCGATACTATATGGACATTCACGTTATTTCCGTATTGACCGGTGGGACTATCTGTCATGGAATATATTGGTGATTTGAAAGTCGAACCAGTTAAATTCCATGGTGTAGTAACTTGCCAGTTTGAAATACCATTTTCAAAATTATCTGAGAGTAATAATGTCGGTTGACCTACAAGTAAATTAATTGTATCACGAATTAATACAACACCATTGATGCTTATATTAGTTACTAATTTATGAGATGAACTAACCGGAACGTAAGGGGCAACACGAAAAATTAAAGGACTTGTATTTGTAACAAAAGTTGTTCGTGCAGCTAAAGAATCTATCGTTATATTATTGTTTGCTAGAATAATCAGACCAGTGGATAGAGATGTAAAATTAACGTTCACATTATAAGCATTACCTAATCCTTTGTTTTTCAATTCTATTATTAATCTTACTGTATCACCAGGTAAAATATGTTCACCGTTCTTAACTAAAATTTTATTTTTAATAGTTGGATAATCACCGGCAATCCAGGTATAGTAAATGTTAGGCCTTAAATTTTCAATAGCTAGGGGGTAAATTCTCGATTGAGGAGGCCAGAAACCATCACTAGAGCTACCGACCTCTGGAGTCATAGCAAAAATTTTTGGTCTCAAAGTAATTGGATCGCCATCATACATATAATCATCTGAGTTACCACGTGTATTATATCCAACAGTTTGAATATCAGTTCCATAAACATAACCATTGAATGCTGTCATATCTCTTGCAAATTCTCTAAAAATTGCAGAGTCTGGTGTTTCTCTTTGTAAAGCACCATATGGATAAATTAATAGGTTGCTATAAGTATGATAATTCAAACAAGCTCTAATTTTCTTTGAAATTACAAAATCACGGAGAGTTGCTGTTTCCGGTTCACTAAATGGTGCAGTCCCTCGATATGTCTCACTACTTGGTGAAGTACTTGAACCACCATTAGGATGATTCCAATATTCAAAAGGACCAAAATTTCTATTCAAATCAACTCCAAAAATTCCTCCACCATTATCTCGCCGATTTTTTCTCCATAATCCGCCGCCGTTTGGATTGGTTGTGCGGTTGTATTCATACCCATCTGGATTTACGACAGGAATGAAATATATTTCTCGATTATTAATAAGATATGTAACCTCCGGATCAATGTTATATCGTTCAAGCAAATAATACATATAATACATAATCGTCATCATTCCCTGAGGTTCACGAGCGTGTGTCAAAGCCGTATACAAAACTTGCGGTTCGTTTTCATTAATATCAGGATTATCAGAAATTTTTACCATCCATATTGGTCTGTTCTGTATGGAGTATCCTATTGGTTGTCTTTCAGTAATTATGTTTGGATATAACATTTTCATAGTATCAAGTTCAGCAATTACTTCATTAAGAGTATAAAATCCTCCCATCGAGCCAAACTGAAATCCTTGAACCCCATATTTTTCTCTGTAAAATGTTTCATTTACATCATAATTTGATTTTATTGTTTTATAATATGAGTGCCAATCATCAATTAAGATTTCTAAATTTAAACCCTGAGAACGAATCAAATTTATTTCTTCATAAGATACCCACAACTCAGGCCTATCAATGTTTTTGCGATCTAATTGACATTCTAAATCTACACCTGTCTCCATTAACTTCTGCATATCAGAAAGCGAATTAATATAAATTCTAACTTTTGCATATTTTTCAGGTTGACTTAGCAGAACCGATGAAAAAGCAAAAACCACTGCAAAAATTTTTACAAAAAAGTTCATAAATTTTCACCCAAAAAATTTATTATTTCATCAATATCATCTTCTTAGAAGCAGCATAAGAACCTGCTTCTATTCTATAAATATAAATTCCACTTGAAAGTTTAGAGGCGTTGTATTCAATAGTATGCAACCCACTTACAAGGTCCTTTAATAAAATGTCTTCTACGATTCTTCCCTGTGAATCAAATATTTTGAGTTTTACATCAGAAGAAGTTGGTAAATTAAACCTTATATATGTTTTCGGATTAAATGGGTTAGGATAATTTTGATAAACTATAAATTGCTCAGGAATAGTAACCTTTTTAACCTTTATCAAATCAACAGGCTCATTAAATAAAATTTCGTCACCAGATCTTCCAAACGTTTCAGTAACTTTTCCATTTGAGTAAATTTCAAAAAGTAATGGTTGGTCTACTTCAGAAAATATACTTAGTCGAACCGGGAATTCAATTGACTTTAATTCTATGATATTCTCTCCATTTGAATTGGTTACAAAAGTATTTCCTTCGAACCTTGCATCAAGCAAGTATAAAGGAGGCAAAGGTGGAAGTTCATAAACACTAAAATCATAAATGTCCTTTGTTAAGAATAGTCTAGTTATGGCTTTAGAATTCATGAATGTTAATTGATATTCAAAGGGTAAAATATTATTTGCAACATCTGTTGAACTTTTTGATGTTGAAACTATAGTCATCGTTCCGTTTTGTGTGGCTTTCACCCAATAACCTTTGCCTGGTAAAAGCGAATTCGAAGGATTATAAGCTCCATTGTATTCGAAGAACATACTAGAGATAATGTTAGGTGGATTTGTAATAATGGAACCGGTTGGTATAATTGAATTTAATCCGCCAATCAAATTCCATCCACTCGAAAGATTAATCTGAACTTGACTAA
>CAKZPH010000211.1 GCA_937138605.1 uncultured Ignavibacteriales bacterium | reverse complement strand
ATATACTTTATTATGATAAAGAAAGAAAAATTGATTTTGAAAGTGAAACTGGTGCAAAGTATACAAAACTTAATCAATTATTAAAGAAATCCGATTTCATATCGATTCACACTCCTCTTACAAAAGAAACATATCATTTAATTTCAGAAGAACAATTTGATAACATGAAACAAGGAGCAATACTAATTAATACAGCTCGTGGTGAGGTTGTAAAAGAAAGAGCTTTAGTTAATGCACTTAAGAATGGGAAATTGTTTGCTGCTGGTTTGGATGTTTATGAGTTTGAGCCTGAGATAACTAAAGAACTTCTTAAAATGAAAAATGTTGTTTTATTACCTCACATTGGTAGTGCAACGGAAGAAACCCGAAAAAAAATGGCTGAATTGTGTGCAAATAATATTGTTAAAGTTCTCAAAGGTAAAAAACCAATAACGCCAGTGAATAAATTCTAAAATAAAATAATTAAGATCGCCTTCATTTTATTTTGCTTATCTGAAGGAATTCAAGGATAATAAAAGAAAATCTTAGCACTTTTTAATCGTTATCTTATTAAATTTCATATTTGATTAAAACAGTTTGTCGATTTAATAGAGAACTTAATTCCAAATAGGATGTTCACAGGATTTCCTGAATTTCTCATAAAAATAAAATAAGTTTTTGAACTATTCGAGAAAAAATGAAATCACATCGTTTTGATTTTCATAAGTTACAATACATTTTCAAATCAAAGAAAGTTTTATAGACTCATATTAAAAATCGTAGTTAAATAAGTAATTATTGATACTTAATTTGCCTTTTATTCACATTAGATTTATTTTTTCAAACAAATTTTGAGGATATAAATGGAATTAGATAGAGATTTACTTTCAATTCAGGAGGTGAGAAATCTTTGTAATAGAGCGAAGGAAGCTCAATTAGAGTTCAAAAATTACACTCAAGCTCAAGTTGACAAGATAGTGAAGGCAATGGCAGATGCAGCATATGATGCGAGAGAAAAACTTGCAAAAATGGCTGTGGAAGAAACAGGTTTTGGAAATGTTCAGGATAAAATTACCAAGAATATTTTTGGTTCTAAATTCGTGTATGAGTCAATTAAAGATTTGCGAACTGTTGGGATAGTCAACACTTATGAAAATGGAAAGATAATTGAAATAGCTGAGCCCATGGGAGTAGTTGCAGCTCTTATTCCATCGACCAACCCAACCTCTACTATGATTTACAAAGCATTAATTTCAGTGAAAGCAAGAAATGCAATAGTTGCATCACCTCATCCTGCCGCTGTGAAATGTACACTTGAAGCAACAAAAATTCTTGAAGAAGCTGCTGTAAAAGAAGGTGCACCTCGTGGATTAATTAGTTGTTTATCTACACCTACAATGGAAGCAACAAACGAATTAATGAGGAATAAACAAGTTGCATTGATACTCGCTACTGGAAGTAGTGCGATGGTGAAAGCTGCATATAGTGCAGGCAAGCCTGCTTATGGTGTTGGTCCCGGAAATGTACCAGCGTTTATTGAAAGGACGGCAAACATAAAAAAAGCAGTAGCTGATGTTTTTACTGGAAAAACTTTTGATAATGGTGTTCTATGCTCGTCTGAACAGGCAATTGTTTGTGATAGACCTATAAGAGAAAAGGTCATTGATGAATGTAAGAGGCTAGGTGGATATTTTGTTAATGCTGAAGAAAAAAAGATGTTGGAAAAGATTTTAGTTCGCAATGGAAGAATTAATCCAGAAATTGTAGGGCGGGCTGCACCTGTAATTGCACAAAAAGCAGGTTTTTCTGTACCACCGAATACAAGAGTTTTGATATGTGAACTTAATTCTGTTGGTAAACATGAACCGCTTTCAATGGAAAAGTTATCGCCCATTTTAGCGTTCTACACAGAAGAAGGTTGGTTAAATGCATGCCATCGTTGTATTGAACTTTTGGAATTTGGTGGACTGGGTCATACTCTTGTCATTCATTCTAACGACAGAGATATTATAATGAAATTTGCTCTTGAAAAACCCACATTTAGAATATTGGTTAATACAGTAGGTGCTTTAGGTGCAGTCGGTTACACAACAGCACTCTATCCATCACTTACGCTTGGTCCCGGAACATGGGGTGGCTCAATTATCTCAGAAAACGTGACTGCTAAGCATTTAATGAATTACAAAAAGCTGGCTTTTGAAACTAACCCTCTTAATCCCGATTCTGGAAGTAGCTTAAATTCTTTTGCAGGAGCAAGTTTTGTAACTCAAAGTCATTCTGATAAACAATCAACTGGTTGGATTCCCGAAATAGAAGAAAGAATGAGAATTCGAGCGGGAAATCCACCATTAAAAGAAACTTATACATATACAAAGGGAAATTATCCAAAAGCACCAGGGTCAAAAACTTTAGGCTCTGGAATCTCCGAAGAAGAAGTTGAAAGAATTATAAAGGAATTTAAGCGATAAGTAAATTTATTTTAGGCAACCATATCTCAATATAGAATCTCTATTTCATTCCATTTTGATATTAACATCTTCAACAATTTTATTGCTTTTTAATTTTTGATTTCAACACTTTTATTGTCTTATTAGGCTAAATAAAAAATTTACATTAGTTGTCATATTTTTGAAAAAATAAAAAGACCATTAACGGATTCTAATTAATCGAATTCAGCAAGAAGATTAAAATATGACTCCCCGAGAAAGAATTCTCGCAGCCATGAATTTTGAAATTCCAGACCGAGTGCCCTTGATGTGTCAAATGAGTATAGGTCATATGTTACAGCAGTTGCCGAACATATCACCGGTTGAATTCTGGTTTGATGTGAAAACTTTTGCTGAGGGATTAATTCAATTGAGAGAGCTTTACAACTTTGACGGGATTTTAATTAGTTTACATGGTCATTTCAAAAACTGGAGGGAAATATACAATCAAATTGAAAAACGTGATAATAAAGAAATAGTTTATCTTCAAGATAGAAAACTTATCTTTACTAGCGAAGATTTACCACTTCCTGAATTTTACTCACCTCGTGAATTTCCTTCAAGTGAATTGGATTTGATAAACATTCCTGAAGAAATTGACTACATTCCTGTTTCAAGTGGATTACACTTCAATATTGATTTAAGTAACAAATTTGAAGTTGTTGAATTGATTTACAAGAAAGTAGGTGAAGAGTTTTCAATTCATGGCGAAATTACTTCTCCATTTGATTATTTCCTTGATTTATTGGGTTATGAAAATGCATTAATCTCTTTAATTGAAAATCCTGAAAAGTGCAAGTTAATTCTGCAAAAGTTTACAAACGGTTTAGCCAAATTAACACGTGAAATGTGTGACCAACCAATTGACGCAATTAAAATTTCATCGCCTTTTGCTGGTGCTGGATTCATATCCCCGAGGTTTTATCAGGAATTTGTTTTGCCATTTGAATCGCAAATTATCCAAGCAATAAAAGAAAAAAATAAATTTGTTTATCTACATACATGTGGTGCAATTAATGATAGATTAGAATTGATGATAGAATCGGGAACTTCAGGTTTAGAATGTCTTGACCCAAGACCACTTGGCGATGTGGACTTACATGAGGCAAAAAAACGTTTAGGTAAAAAAGTTTTTATCAAAGGAAATATTGATTCGGTAAATACGCTTCTGCATGGTGATGAGAATAGAATCATTAGTAACGTAAAAGAAATAATTGAAGTTGGCAAGCCCGGCGGAGGATTCATTTTAAGCACTGCATGCTCAATTGCCCCATTTGTTCCTCAAAAAAATGTCAGAATACTTTTTGAACTTGTAAATGAATATGGAAAATACTGATTTCAATTGAACAATTTAATTCAATGCTGTGTTTTTATGTATGAATTATTAAATATCTACAAAAACAAATATTGGTTTATTGATATGCCATTGTTCTTTATAATTTTTTTCAGTTTATATACAATTATTAATTCATATATTTTTGTTCGTGGTTGGCAAGCTCTGTCGATATATCCACAACTTAGAATATTTTATGCAATTATATTTTTTCTTTTTGCGTCGTCTTATATAATTGCCCGTGCATTCTCAAATAATTTACCCGACTTAATCTATACGATTTTAATTTGGATTGGTTCGTTTTACTTTATGTTGATGTTTTATTTGTTTTTACTCTTTCTTCTTGCTGATTTGATTTACTTGACAAATAATATTTTTAGAATCTTTCCCGAAAATTTTTATGCAAAGAACTCTCGTTCTCGTTTTATTGTGGCGTTTGTTATTTCAATGATAACCATAGTATTTGCTGTTTATGGTTACATAAATAGATCTAACATAAAAATAAAAGAATTAGATATAGTTCTGCATAACCCATTCAATAAAAATTATCGAATAGTTTTCTTTTCCGATTTGCATGTTTCAGTTGTGAACAATCATAATTTTCTAGATAACGTGGTTCATCAAATTAATTCACTTGAACCTGATTTGATTCTAATTGGCGGTGATTTAATAGACGAGAAATCAGATAAATTAAGGAAATTGGAACTCGCCGAGAATCTTAAAAATTTGAATGCTAGCCTTGGTGTTTATTCAATTACAGGTAATCATGAATATATAAATGGAGTAGATTCAACAGTAAAATTTCTTGAAGACTTAGGAATAAATTTTTTAAGGGATGAAGAAATCTTAATTGATAACGCATTTTATGTCGTAGGTAGAGAAGATAGAAGTATTAGCATGTTTACTAAAAAAGAAAGAAAATCTCTTAAGGAACTAATTGACAAACTGGATAGGGATAAACCTATAATTTTACTCGACCACCAACCAATTGACTTAAACGAAGCAGTTCAACACGGAATAACTCTTCAACTTTCAGGACATACACATCATGGTCAGATAGCACCAGCGAATCTTATTACAAAACGAGTGTATGAGTTAAGCTGGGGTTATAAAAGAAAAGGGAATTCCCATTTTTATGTATCGTCGGGAATTGGAACATGGGGGCCACCAATAAAAATTGGAAACGATGCCGAAATTGTTTTTATTAATTTTAGTTTTTGAAAAATTTATTAATAGAGCATTAATTCAAATCTTTTATCAAAAAATTTATTGCCATTGTTTTCAAAATTTCGTTCATAAAAAACTAAATTGTTGTCTCTATCTACGAGTATAACGGTAGAACTTCGTGTTCCATATTTTTCACTCTTTATAAATATTGACGAAAGTAAATACTCAAGCTCGTCAGGAAGACCTGTTTTGGGAAGTACATTCTGAGAAAATTTAACATCATCCATAAGCAATTCAAGCAAATCATTTGTTATATTATTTGAATTATTTACTATATGTTCAAATAGTTTTTTTGCCCTAACTAATTTGGGTTCTGGAGAATTTAGAAATTGATTCCCTAATCCATGTATTCCGTGCTCAATATTTATTAGAGTATTAGTGGTATTTGTATAGTAGTATAATTTTTCAAATGAGCCAAAAATCAAACTGAAAGGATTAAATTTATCTTTATTAAACTCAAGCCACTTTGCAAAATCAAGGTAACGTAAATCAATGTTGTGTTTAGGATAATCACCCATTAGGAATTTTTTTACTATTTGTCCCCTTGACTCCTTGTTTTGATCATACGGGAAAAGATTAAAGTCTCTAAAATTTGTAACAACCGAAAAGTCACCAACTTTCTTGTTCACATTGTCTTTTATAGTTACTCCTAACCAGGTTCCACCAGATTTCAAATCAATTCCTGAAAGTATTTCAACTCCATTTCCCCAGACTGAAGTAGGTTTTGTTGGACGTTCATAAAATTCATCCCGATTGCCTGCAAAAATGAATTTATATTTGGGATGGACATTAAATCCAAAAACTATTAGACACATTTAATCTCTCGTATTGAATTTATGAATCACTGATAAAACAAAACTTTCCGGGAAAAACTTAACAAGCTTCGTTCCCAATTTATTAATTTGTCCCGGAATAACAACTCTCTTACCTTTCATCAGACCATCGAACCCATCAATTGCAACTTTTTCTGCGCTCATATAAGGAATTAACTTTGACCGTTCCAGATTAATGTTTTCCATTCTTGCTCGTTTTTGAAACTCGGTTTTGGTAGGACCAGGACAAAGTGCTGTTACGACTATACCTTTATTCTTTAACTCTTTATGAAGTGCCATTGAAAAAGAAAGTACGAATGCTTTTGAAGCGTAATAGACTGCCATATTTGGTCCGGGTTGAAAAGCAGCTGTTGAAGCAACATTTAAAATTTTTCCTGAAGATTTACTTATCATTTTTGGTAAAAAGAGTCCTGTCAGGTGAACTAATGAATTAATATTTAACTGAATCATTTTTAGTTGTTCGCTTAAATTTAATTCCGCAAAAGGTCCGAGTAAACCGAAACCTGCATTATTTACTAAAACATCCACATCTATTTTTTCTTTCTCCAATTCATGGAAAATTTCAATTGGTGTTTCAGGGATTGATAAATCCTTTGTGATAATTTTAACAAAAATATTGTTCATGTTAAGAAGTTCGTTTCTTAATTCCTCAAGTTTTTCTTTATTTCTTGAAATAAGAACAACATTATAATTATTTTTTGCAAATATTTTCGATAATTCGTATCCAATTCCAACTGAAGCACCTGTAATTAATGCTGTTTTCATGTTTTCTCCATTATTTGTTTAGAAAATAAACTATAAATTTAAGTGTATGTTTAGAGATAATTCAATGATTATGAATGAAAACAATTTTTTCACAAAATTAATTCATTCAAAAAGTTTTTTGGACTTTATTTCGTTGGTAGCATCTTTTTCTATTACATTAATTTTTTATTTGAAAACAGATATAATGAATTACACTCATCCTCATTTCTCAAATCCTTGGGACCATCATAAATACATCTTCATGGCCGAAACTAATCCATTTGACTTTCATATAGCACCATTTTGTTGGAGAGTATTAGTTCCTTTTCTTGCTTCCATTATGCCTTTTGAGTTGATTACTAATTTCCTTGTAATAACTTTAACTTCAATTTCTCTAACTGGATATGTTATGTATAAGATTGGAGAAATAGTTTTTAATGAACGGTTGTGGTCCTTTGTATTAATGCTCTCATATTTTTCAATAGGTTTTACTACAAAATTCTTGATTTATGATTTTTGGTTAGTAGATCCTTTAGCATATCTTCTGATTACAGTTGGAATTTACTCTATTTTAAAAAGAAATGAAGGTATGTTCGTTGTCGTTACAACTTTGGGAGCATTAACTAAAGAAATAGTTTTGTTTATTCTTCCACTATATTACACCTTGAATACCAAAAAGCTGTTTGATATTAATCTTTTAATTAATACAATAAAGTATTCGCTTACTTCCATTCTTGTATTAATTATAATAAGACTACTAATACCTGCATGGAATGACGACCCAACATATCTTAATTCATTACCATTACATATAAAACTTGTTCATTTGAATTCATCTGACTATGATTATATGAAAGCTTTTTGTGAAATTGGAATATTTCGAATAAAAAATTTTTCTTTAGAATTTCTTTACTCAATTACATTATATGTTTTTGGAGTTTTTATGTTCGTTATGGTCATAAACATTAGAAAATTAGCTGTTAAATTATTACAATACCTCCCGTTTTTGATTTTGATATATTCCCAAATTTTATTTGCAGTTAACACCGACCGTCTCGTTGCTGCAGCATTTCCAGCAATTTTAGTTTTATCAATTAGTACATTAAAAATTTGGTTTGATAAAATTCAAATAGGGAAATTTGTAATAATTATATTTGTATCCACGCTTTTAATAATGAATCTTAGATCGGGTATATTTTATGGCAACTGGGAAATCTACAGACAGATTGCTTTGCTCGTGTTATTATGGTTTATTGTTAAAATATATAATAAAATTATAAAATAATTTCCAATTGATAGTTCAACTTTAAAGTGTTCGTGGTAATAATCCGAATTCAAAAGTTGCTCCCTGCAATACTAAACTGGTTATTAATAATTGTTGATATTTATAAATATCAACTTTGAGAATTGGGCTTTTAAAGTTTTTTAATTATGAAAAAATTTATTGACCATACCTTATGATTTTTAAAAAAGTTAACATGTTCACTTTGGCAAAATATTTGCTAATTATCAATCGAGGTTTGAATCCATGAAAATAATGAATCATCTAAAATATAGAATTAGTGAAGCCGCGAAAATCTTAGGAATCTCGGTTCATACACTTAGAATGTATGAGAAAGAATCTTTGATTATTCCCTATAAAAAATCGTCAAGTCAGAGATTATATTCTGATAAAGATTTAGATAGAATTCGTTGCATCAGAGATGCAATAAACAAAAATAAAATTAGTATCGAAGGAATAAAAAGACTTCTTTCAATGATTCCTTGTTGGGCAATTATCAATTGTCCAACTGAGCATGCTATGAAGTGTTTAGCGATAAAAGAATCGATTAAACCTTGCTGGGAAATTAAACATGAAAATGATGTATGTTCAAATCTAGATTGTCGAGAATGTACCGTCTACAATGATTATACAAATTGTGATTCAATTAAATCAAAAATTGTTGAAATAACATTTACAAGATTATCAAATAAAGAAGAGGTTACAGTATGAGAAAGCTTGTTATTCTTGGTGCTGGTACTGCTGGCACAATGATGTTAAACAAACTTTATAATGCTATTGATAGTAACGAATGGCATATTACAATAGTTGATAAAGACGAAACACATTATTATCAACCTGGGTTTCTTTTCATACCCTTTGAAATTTATTCAAGGAGGGATGTTATAAAACCTAAAAGAGATTTCTTTCCACCGGGAGTTGATGTAATAATGAGTGAAATTGATCGCATAGAACCTGATAAAAATAGAGTTATTTTAACAGGTAATAAAGTTATTCCTTATGATTACCTAATTATTGCCACAGGTTCTCGAATTGATCCGACCGAAGTCGAAGGAATGATGGATGGTTTATGGCATAAACAGATTTTTGATTTTTATACGATTGATGGAGCATGCAAACTCAGAAATTTCTTTAAGCACTGGGAAGGTGGAAAGCTTGTCATTCATATAACCGAAATGCCTATTAAATGTCCGGTGGCGCCACTGGAATTCTCTTTCCTCGCTGATTGGTATTTTACAGAAAGAGGCATGCGTGATAAAGTAGATATTTACTTTGTCACTCCCTTACCCGGAGCCTTTACAAAACCTAAAGCATCTGCGATTCTCGGCGATTTTTTGGAGAAAAAAAATATAAAACTTATTACAGAATTTAATATTGCGAGGATTGATAACGAAGAGAAGAAAATTGTCTCTTGGGATGAAACTGAAATTCCCTTTGATGTCTTGGTTACTATTCCAACTAACAAAGGCGATGAAGCAATTGCGCGAAGTGGCTTAGGTGACGAACTAAACTTTATTCCAACAGATAAACACACTTTGATTGCTGAAGGATTTGATAACATTTTTGTTATTGGAGATGCTACAAATCTCCCTAGCTCTAAAGCGGGATCTGTTGCTCATTTTCAGTCTGATATTTTATTTGAAAACTTTCTTGATATAATTGAGGGAAGGAAACCCAGCGCAAAATTTGATGGGCATGCGAATTGTTTTATTGAAAGTGGCTTTGGTAAAGGCATCTTAATTGATTTTAATTACGATACTGAACCATTACCTGGTAAATTTCCATTACCTGGAATTGGTCCATTTTCATTGCTTGAGGAAACGAAGATGAATCATTACGGAAAGATGATGTTCCGATGGATGTACTGGCATTACCTCCTGAAAGGAGTTGAATTACCTATTGAATCACAAATGACAATGGCGGGAAAGAGGTTATAAATATGGAAAACAGGGATATAATTGCTCAACTTGAGCAAATCAACCAAAAACTAAATGTTATAATGGAGGAAATCGAACTCCAGAGACGTCAAAGGCGTGAGATAGAAGATTTGAAAAATGACCTTAAATTTGTTATCAAAGATTTTTATGAAACATCGTTGAAAGAATTAGAGCATGTTCATGACTATCTAAAAACAGGTGATATTCTACATCTATTTAAGAAACTCCTTAGAAATATAAACAATCTAACGAAGTTGTTTGAACAACTTGAGAACATTCGTGATTTCATTAAAGACTTTTCTCCAATTTCTAAAGAAATGATAATTGATTTCATGTATAAATTAGATGAATTGGATAGAAAAGGATATTTTGAGTTTTTAAAAGAGTCACAAAGAATTCTGGACAACATAGTCACTTCATTCACAGTAGAGGATGTCCGTGCTCTTGGAGATAATATTGTTACAATTTTAAATACGATTAAGAACTTAACACAACCTGATATCTTGCAGGCAGTAAATAACGCTTTAAATGTTTACAAGAAACTTGATATTGACGTTCAAGAAAACGTTTCACTCATAAAACTATTAAAAGAATTAAACCACCCTGAAACAAAAAGAGCTCTGTTCTTTACACTTGAGTTTATAAAAAACGTATCGAACATTAATGGAAATAACAAATCAAAAATCAACAAGGAGTAAAATATGTCTGTTAAAGAAATTCTTGGCAGAATGATTGAATTCGATGATGATGGTCACTTAAAAAATTTCGCTGACTGGAATGAAGAGTTAGCGAAGGAATTAGCAAAAGAAGAAGGAATTAATGAGCTGACGGATCGTCATTGGCTTGTAATTAATTTTATGAGAAAAGAATTTCAAGAAAAAGGTGACGCACCTTCCATCAGAAAGTTAACAAAAGAAAGTGGAGTAGATACAAAAGAACTTTATCAATTATTTCCTAAGGGTCCAGCAAAGAAAGCTGCGCGAATAGCTGGGCTTCCTAAACCAAAAGGATGCATTTAAAGAAAAGGAGAATTATCATGTCACAACACAATGATGAAATTAAAAAAGTATCTATCATAGTCTCTAGAGGCTCATTAGACGGAGTATATCCAGGGTTAATTTTAGGAAATGGTGCTCGAATGGAAGGAATTGATTCAAATCTCTTTTTTACCTTTTTTGGGTTGGATGCAATTGTTGAAAAAAGAATGGATAAACTTTCCATTGT
>CAKZPH010000210.1 GCA_937138605.1 uncultured Ignavibacteriales bacterium | reverse complement strand
TCAAAAACATTATCTGAGTCAGGAACAAAACCACCCGTGTCTATTAAATTAAAAACTTTCCCGCACCACTCCACCTCACCATAATTACGATCCCTTGTTACTCCCGCAACTTTGTCAACAATAGCTTCTCTTTTTCCAATCAAACGATTAAAAAGAGTAGATTTTCCAACATTAGGTCTGCCAATTATTACGACAACTGGTACTCTCATAATTTCTCAAATTTATGAAAAGATTTTTAATAATTTGACGTGCTACTTTGAATGGGCTCGGAACTAAATGGCTTTCAATGGAATAAATTTAGTCTTCAGATTTAGCAGAACAATCAAATTAACAAACATTCTCGAACAACGAAGATTGTTTATTGACGGATTAAGCCTTGAAATTATCGAACAAAGAAGGAAAATAATTTGCAAATATTTTATTATCTATAAAAATTAAACTGAAAGTTCTTAAAGATTGAACTTAACATTCAATGTAGGTACTAAATCTGAAAAATATCCAATTCCTACTTTTTCTAATGATGTATTTGCCTTAACTTTTGAATTAAGATTATTAGTTGTAAGAATTGCATCAACAAAACTAATCAGATGATTTGTAATTGTTACAATTAAAGCTTTATCTGCAATATTATAATAATCATTAGCCTCTCCTCTCATTTGAGAGTATCTGATGAAATTACCTTTTGTATCGAAATAATACTCCCCTGCAATTGAGTACTCTCCTCTTGAAAACTTTGAATCATTCCATCCTTGACTGTACTGTGGATATTTTCCAATCATTTCATAATACTGCTGATGTCCATATGGATAAAGTGTATGTGAAAACTCTTTAATCGTTCTCTCAGCCGAATTAATTTGGTCCCAGTTCACTCTTTTCCAGGGTTTAAGTGATTCATCTGGATTTATCGAAATGCTTGCACTACCGCCAAGTTTATCTGCCCATTCATTTAACCATTGAGCATATCTTACCACACTCCAGTTTTCATCAGCAAAATTTTGAAAAAATAACGTTTGATCATCACCTTTTCTGGAATAGTGATAGTTTAAATAAATTGTAGTTCCTTCTATAGCCAAAAATAATAGAGCTTTAAAATAACTTTTGAGGTAAATTTGTCCCGTTCCTGGAACCACAATTGATAAAATTCCAGAAATTAACGGAGAGTACTTTCTCTGGCTAAAATTACTATATAGTCCTGCATTAATATTTCCTTGTTCAGAGCAATGAATACGAAAATCAGTTAAAACATTACCTGTAATAAACTTATTATCACTTGAAAAAAGAAAATTAAATGTCATTATAAAATAACCAAAAAGAAAAATCATTTTTAGTTTCATATTACTCCTCAAAATTCAAATCCGAATAACATTCCAAAATAAATTAGAATCTCTTTTCCGTATTTGATTGTTTCCTTTGTAAATGGATTTAGTCGCTTAAATTCGTCAATGCCATAATTTACATTAATAAAAATACTAGTTGGAAAGAGATAAAACGAATTCATCTGTAGACGGAGTTCGACACCAACACCACGTTTGAAATCTTTGAACTTAACTTCCTTTGTTTGCCAAGCATTTCCAAAATCGAAATAAATCGAACCATAAATTTTATCCAAGTAAAGGTGATAAAGTCGCGTATCAATGTTTTCATAAATTGGAAATCGGTAATTTAAACTCACGTGAAAAATTTCATTCCCGCTTATAGAGTAGAAAGGATAACTTCTCATTCCAATTAAACCACCAAGATAAAAATCAAAAAAATTATCCACTTCAGGTCCTAAAATTGTACCCGCTCGAGTTTTCAAAGTCAAAGTGTGTTTCCATGCAGGTAATTTGAAAGCTTGCATTGTGTTAAGCTCAATACGGGCAAATTTTGTTTTTCCATAACGAGTAAGAAGTTGACCTTCATTTTCATCATAATATGTTTCTGGATTAAAGTCATTGGTTGAGTATTCCAGATTAAGGTGAATTCTCGTTCCAATTGGATTAATATCACTGTCTTTTTTACGGGCGATATTTTCAAACTCATAAATAGCTGAAAAAGTAAAACCTTTAAGATAAATTTCGTAAGTCGCCGGATATAAAGTGTAATCAGGCAACAAAAACGAACTTAAATCTGCAGAATATCGACTATAAATGGTCTTTAATGTTAATGACTGATTTTTTGAAAAAATGTAATTCTTTGCCGAAATATTGACTTCAAATAAATTGTAGGTAATCTTTATTGGCGTTGTGTAACCGTAATTTATTGTTCCATCACTCAATGTGTCAGGAAAAAGTCCCAGAGTATAATCAGCTTTTCTTGAAACTGAATACAATTCAAAATTCATTTCAGGTTTTAATCCAATGTTCCAAAGAATTGGAATTTTATCACGATAAGTTAAACCAAAATAGACATCTCTTTCTAATCGAGAATTTATAGCTGCAGAACCAAATATCCCAAAACGGTTTAAGATTTCATCAGAATAAAAGTAAATTCCTGGTTTAATAAGTGCTAATCCTTTTGCAGTTCGACTATAATTATCATATCGCAAAAATGGAATGAATGAGAGTTTTGAATATGATGCGGAATATTTCTCCACGTTAAAGTTTGGGATGTTTGAATCATCAAAATTTCTTAAAGCTTCCCAGTTGAACTTACCATTATATTTTTTGTCTTGGGATATGGAATAAATCTTATAATCATAAGTATGTGCGTCGTCAAGACTGACATTATCGAAGTTTTCAATAAAGAATATTCTGTAACCTTCTGCTGTATAACCAGCGTAAACGATTTTATTTTCAAAATTAAAATCGGGCATGAAAGCGCCGCCGATAACATTTGTAATCTGTTTTTTTTCACCTGTAACTAAATTATATATAAAAAGATTAAAAATTCCTTTTTCATTTGAAGAATAAATAATTCTGTTTGAATCTAAATAAACAGGATTTCTCTCGTCAATTTCTGGATGATTTAACACAGTTTGAATGGTACCATTAAGATCTACACAAGCAATGTCGCGAGCATCTTTCAGAGAATAATCAAAAATTATCTTATCTCCCTTGGGAGAAAATCGTAAGCTAAAAATCTGTTCGCCATTTTTAAATTCAGTTAACTTACGATTATTTTGCCCGTCTGAATCGATTAAAAAAATGTTTAAAGTTCCATCTTTTTGTGATAAGTATGCTATAGTTTTTCCGTCCGGTGATAAAGTTGGATAATTAGCTCTAAGTCCATAAGTTAGTCTTGTTTCTTTTTTCCTGGTTAAATCATAGACGTACAGGTCGTGTATTTTGACAAAATGTTTATTTTTCTCTGTCAGTCGAGCGTAATAAATTTTGTCATTTCCCGGCGAGATTGAAATGGCGGAGTTAATCCCTGGCTGAATTAATTTTGAGGTGTTTGTCTTAAGATCATATTCATAAAGAGATGTGATGAAATAATCTTCGTTCTTGTTAGATAAGTAATAAACTTTTGAACCATCCTTACTAAATACAGGGAAGAAATTTCCGAATCCTTCCTTCTCTAAAATTTTCCCTTCGAACAAATTATCTCTAATCTTTTGTGTGTTGATAAGATAATATTCTTTCAAAAAACTCTTCCATTCATTATACAATTGAATTCCTGAAATTCCCAGAGCTTTATAAATAGCTTCATCAATAGTAAATGCTAGTTTATCTTTCAATCGATTGTTAATTTCAATAAGTTTTTTCTCACCATATCGCATAGCGATGTAACTCACCAACGCAAAACCATGGTTATAAACTGCTTCATTACCTAAACTATTCTTTTCAAAAACTGTCATTTCATTCCACGTTAAAATTTTATCATTAAGAACATAACAACGTAAAATCATGTCACGATGACTATCCCAATAATCATATTTAAATTCATTTCTCATATATTGTGCTGTACCTTCAGCAAACCATGCAGGTACATTTACTATTGGAGTTGGATACGATATCACTACATTTGGAAATCCATACAAGACATCGGGCCTTCGTTCCCTCTCATAATTTAAAACCTGAAAATAAAAAGCAGGAAAAGTCCTTTTAAATTTCATTGTCGCTTGAATTTGAACCATATGTGTAAATTCGTGTGCGATTACGTTACGAAGCCAATTGTGAGTCCCTCGTAAATCTGTATCAAGTGGTGGCGCCCATATTTCGATTTTATTATCAAAGAAATAAGTAACTCCATTTGAATAATCATCAATATCTTTAATGACAAAATGAACTTTTTCTGGTTTATATCCATAGAAATCTGTTATCGGTTTGTAAATTTCTTCTGCTATTTTCGCAATGACTTTAGCTGTCCTCTCGGCACCTTCATGAAAATGAACTGCAAAATGCTCTGTTTCAATGGTAAACCAATTAACCTGTGGATGATATTCGTTGAACTGACCAATCAACTCAATCTTAAAAAAAATTACAAATATTAAAATAAGGAGTCTTTCCTTAAAACTCATGATTTAATGGAATATTTATAGGTAAACGATTTTTTTATCAATTTTAATTCGTTAATGCACAATTGCAACTTTAATAATTTTTACTGCAGATTTTGTTTTTGAATTTGCCTCTATTCTTGCATAATAAATTCCACTTTGTACATTCGTAACATTCCAAACAAATTCGTTATCAACACGTCCCATGGCAAAACCTTTAACTTCATCTACAAAAGCTCCACTTAGATCATAAATACGGATGTTTACCAAAGCATCTTCTGTTACGTATAATCTAAAATATGTTTTGTCACCATAAACTGGATTAGGCCAGTTATAAACTTTAGAAGCTGGCATGAAATCTTTTTCTGCAACAAAATCTACAAATGAAGTAATAAATGAATTTGCTGATGCATTACCAAAAGGATTTATCCAGATTATTGGTTTGGGACTACCGGATGTCTTAATTACAAAAACGTATCCACTATCATCAATGGCTATTGTAATTAAACCATCTTGTCGATTCACAAAGTAAACATTACCTGAGATAGAATATCCAGTAGAAATTTGCATTAAAATTTTCCCGCTTGCTCCATCGAAACAGACCAATCTTCCATCAGAAGTTGGTACTATTAGATCACTAATTTCATCACGATTATAATCAATGAGATTAACAACACCAGAAAAACTTGTCCCAGATGGAGCATCAACTGGAAAATTATTCTGATACGAACCAACAATATTTTTTGCAACTATTTTTTTTGGAGAATTAAGAACTATACTTAAGTTTTTATTTATGTCAAAAAAACCTATGGAAAAATCATTTGAAATATTTTTCTCATCAGTTGTAAACCTCGCAAATATTCCAAGAGAATCGAAAAAATCAACAAATCCATTTTTATAAAATACAACAGCAAAATCTTTCACATCTTGTACTACTCCGCTAGCATTTCGAGAGAAAATTAATAAATCAATTGGGTCAGAATTTAAAAGATTGAAAACTTTGTTTCCAAATAAAATTTTTGTTTTGGAAAGATAAACAGGAAAATTTGAAATAGAATTATAAGCTCCTTTAATGGGAAGTTCAGCTAAAGTATTTACTCTTCTGATTGAAGAAGTCGATATATTATACTCCAAAATTTCGCCATTACTTAAAGCAAATTGAAATTTGTACAAACCAGATGGTTCTTGATAAGCAAAAAGAATTGGAAGTGGTAAAACTGTAAGAGATATTTTATTAAGAACAAATTGATTGCCTGTGTAGATAATCAAATTAAAACTTGAAGAATCAAGATAAGCAATATAAACGCTATCATTAAAATCAAGTGCCGCAGGGTATCCTACCATTTCATTGGTAAGTATTTTCAAACTATCCAAATTAATGTCATGCAAATACAATTTGTTTTTCACTGCAATAAAAATTTTATCAATATATTTTGAACTTGAATAAACATAATCTGGTTTAGCAAGTTCTGAAAAATACGTGTGATGTAAAATTTTGTAATCTACACTACCAAATTGCACATCGAAAGTCATTGAATTTGCATTAGACGAGAAATTCAATATTCGTATAAAACTGGGTGCACCATTATTCGAATTTGTAACTGGTTGAGTGTAATTGGAAAATTCATTTTTGTAAAATCGAGATGAGTTTTCTTTGAACCAGAAATCAAGTGAATCACCTTCACCAATGATCACATCACCAAAAAAATTCTTGAATTCAATTCCTATATCTTGAATTCCATCAGCTTCAATAACTCTAATACCTTTTAGTTTCGGATTTGCATTGATTGTATTTGAATTAAAATTCTCAGCAATAATTTTCTCATCAATATGCCAGATAACAATTCCATTCCCTGGTAAAGCCCAATCAAATTCATCAACATCCACTACTACTCCATCAACACTATCAACATAGTAAGATCGAAATCCTTTGAAATCGCTTGCAAATTCGTAAAACCTTTCAGAATTAGAGATAATAGATTTAATTTTAATTCCATCTTTTCTTAC
>CAKZPH010000209.1 GCA_937138605.1 uncultured Ignavibacteriales bacterium | reverse complement strand
ATTCTTTATTTCTTGATTCAATTACAAATGAGAGATGTATTTATTATAGGTGTGATTGTATTAAGTTTGGGAACAGCATTTCTTACGCATAATTTCGGCCTGTCTTTCGCAATTGGAGCATTTATTGCAGGCTTAATCATTTCCGAAACAGAATACACTCATCAAGTCATAAGTGATATTATTCCATTTAAAGAAGTCTTTACATCCTTCTTCTTTCTTTCATTTGGAATGTTGTTCGATTTAAATTTTTTTGTAATGCACATTAAAGAGATTTTCCTCTTACTTATTGCAGTAATGCTCTTGAAAACTGTAATTATAACGGGAATAATCTCGCTCCTGAGATATCCATTTCGAATCTCATTGATGAGTGGAATCTTGCTCTCTCAAATTGGAGAATTTTCCTTTGTTATTGCTTTAACAGGTTTTGATTTCAATTTATTATCTGAAAATGATTACAAACTATTTGTGTCAGTTACAATTTTTTCAATGCTTATATCACCATTACTATTAAAATATACGCCTCACATTGCATCTAAAATTCCCAAACTTCAGATTCAAAAATCAAGCGACGAACTGTCCAGATTAAAAAATCATGTTATAGTCATAGGATATGGACTTAATGGCAGAAACGTAAGCAAAGTTTTACGAGAAGCAGGAATTCCTTATATCGTTATAGAAGCAAATCCAAGAAATGTTAAAACAGCCCGTGAAATGAGAGAGAACATAATAATTGGTGACGCGACTAAAAGAGAAATTCTGCAAACTGCCCATATAGATGAAGCTAAGATTGTTGTCGTTGCAATATCTGACTCCATGTCAACACGTATTATAACAAAATTAGCCAAACAATTAAACAAAGATATTTACTTAATCGTAAGAACAAGATACGTTACAGATGTAGAAGATTTAATAAAGTTAGGTGCAGATGAAGTTATTCCTGAAGAGTTTGAAACTTCAATTCAAATTTTAAGTCGCGTATTGAAACGTTATCATATTCCTAATAGCGTGATACTTGCTCAAGCAAACACTTTAAGAACTGAATCGTACGGAATTTTTAGAGATGTGCGTTTTACCGAACATGCTTTTGACCACATAAATCAAATTTTAGCAAAAGGTACAATTGATACTGTTTACGTTGATGAAGATTCATATGCAATTAATCAAACTCTTAAAGAATTAGATTTAAGAGCGAAAACAGGTGCCACAGTTATATCGGTCGTAAGAAATAGCGAATTTATTCCAAATCCATCTGGTGATTTTAAGATTGAAAAAAGTGACTTACTTGTTTTGTTTGGAACACACAATGCAATAGATAGAGCTTTGGAAGAATTAAATGCAAAAAGCACAATAAATGATAGATAAGTTTCCATTTAACACGATAAAATTTCTAAAAAACCTAAAGAAAAACAATAATCGAGAATGGTTTCACTCTAATAAAAACGAATACAAAAAAAATTTTTTAGTTCCGGCACAAATTACCGTCATCAGACTTGGAGAATTTTTACAAAACTATGTGCCAGATATCAATGCAATTCCCGAAATTAATAAATCGATTTTTAGATTACAGCGAGATACAAGATTTTCGAAAAACAAAAGTCCTTATAAAACAAATCTCGGTATTTATGTTTGGGAAGGTGATTGGAAACGTATGGAAAGCTCTGGATTTTATTTTCATCTTGAACCAGATTTATTTTTACTTGCCGTAGGGTTTTACATTTTTCCATCTAAAATCCTAAAGAAATATAGAGATGTGCTTCTCAAGCAAACAAAAGACAGTGAATTTTTTGAAATAATCACTTCTCTTAGAAGAAAAGGATTTGCCATTGAAGAAAGCAAATTCAAAAAATTACCAAAAGGATTTACAGAAGAACATCCCTTTGCTGACCTTTCAAAATTCAGCGGATTATATGCAATGTATGAGACAAGAGATTTACAGCAATTTCAAAAGATAGATATCATTAAGTTCTCCTGTGAAATTTTTAAGGATATGATACCACTTCACAAATGGATAGTTAAAAATTTATATATTCAATGAGGATTTATTTGCAATTTCAATTAAATTAAATTTGAAATATGGAAAGAAAATATAAGATACTCGTTTCAAATGATGATGGCATTTATTCTGAAGGCATACAGGCACTTCGCGAAGCAATGATGGAAATTGGTGAAGCAATCGTTTATGCACCTCACAAACAACAAAGTGCCGTTGGACATGCCATTACAACTCACCTACCTCTTCGTGTGAATCCTTACTATTCAAATGGCGAATTTTTTGGTTATGCTGTGACTGGAACGCCAGCAGATTGTGTTAAACTTGCCGTCACTACTCTATTAGAAGAAAAACTTGACCTAATTGTTTCGGGAATTAACCACGGCTCAAATGCCGCAATAAATGTAATTTATAGTGGAACAGTCTCCGCAGCCACAGAAGGAACAATACTTGGAATTCCATCAATTGCATTTAGTCTTACAACTTACACCGATTTTGATTTTTCATATGCAAAGAAAGTAGCAAAAAAAATTGCTTTAACAGTATTGAAGTATGGTTTACCCCCTGGAGTTCTATTAAACGTAAATATTCCAGCTGTACCAGAAGAACAAATAAATGGAATAAGAATCACGCGACAAGGAAAATCACGTTGGAACGATTACTTTGAAAAAAGACTTGATCCTAATAATCGAGAATATTACTGGCTAACAGGTACAATGGACTCCATAGAACTAGATTCAGATTCAGATATTAGAGCGATTCAAGAAAATTTTGTATCCGTAACCCCGATCCAATTCGACTTGACTGCCTATCATTTCTTAGATGAACTAAAAAAATGGCTATTCGATTAAGAAAAAATTTTTATAAGTCATGATTCCACTTTTTAATGTAATTACATCATTTAGTTATACAGTACTAATTATAATTATTCTAGCTTCTTTTTTTATTTCGCTCTATTTCTACAGAAAAACAATACCAAATATCAATACAACCAGTAAAATTTTACTTCTCATCCTTCGTTTCTTAACTATTTCAGTCATATTTTTAGCAATAGGTGAATTAACCCTTGAACACATAAAAATATTAGTTAATGAATCGAGAACAGCTATTCTAGTAGACAATTCTAAAAGTGTCGATATGTACAAGGAAAATGTTGTATCTGCTTTGGAAAAAATTTTTAATAACTTGAAATCAAAAAACGTCAATTACGATGTATTTGTTTTTAATAACAAAATTTATGAATTCCATCCCGATTCTCTGGATGACCTAAAATTTAATGGTTATTCAACTGACATTTCTCAGGCACTAAATAAAATCTTAAAAGAGAAAGAAGTAAAAAATTATCAAAATATCATTCTTGTAACTGATGGTATTTACAACCTTGGAGAAAAACCAACTTATACGGTTGAAAAACTAGGCATACCAATTTTTTCTATTGGAGTTGGTGACCCTTCACCAAAAAATGATATTTCGGTCGATAACATAATCAGTAACGACTTAATTTATGCACAGAATCAAGCTACCATAAGAGTAAATATCAAGTCCTCTGGATTCGAAGGAAAAACTACTTCAATTTCACTCTTCGAAGACAATAATTTATTAGAAAAGAAACTTATTACGTTGGGCAGTGATTTTCAAGAAATAGAATTTACTTACACACCTGAAACTGAAGGTGAGCGTAAATTAAACGTCAAAATTACACCACTTGAGAAAGAATTCACAGTAAAAAACAATTCCGCTTCTAAATATGTCAAAGTGCTTAGCAATAAAATTAGAGTTCTAACAATTGCAGGGAAACCATCATCCGATCTAAGTTTTATTAACCAGGCTATAAAGACAAATACGGACTTCCGACTTGAAACTTTGATTGAAAGATCACCGAATGAATTTTATCCTTTATTTTCAAAAATAAGTTTTATTGATTCAGCTGATGTGATTTTTCTAATAGGATTTCCCACTCAACAAAATTCAGAATCATTGATTCGG
>CAKZPH010000208.1 GCA_937138605.1 uncultured Ignavibacteriales bacterium | reverse complement strand
TAATAAATTTCTATTCCAAGTTTTACAAGGGTTGATTCGTTTTCTAAATCAATAAAACCTGAAATTTCTTTTGAAATTTTCTTTGTTAGAATCTCAAGTTTTTTTTCGTCTTTTAGATTTTTTTTTGATGTGATTATCTTTTGAAAATGCTCATATAGGTTTAATATATTTAAGGTATCAATGGCTTCATTTTTTCTTTGTTGATCTTTTCCTATCAAGAGTGTCCATAGGGTAGAATATACAAAAGAGTTTATTGTTAGAGTTTTGTCCATGAAGGATTTGTATTGATGAATAAGATATTCTATATGTTTTGTTGTACTATTACCAATTATGTGAGGATAATCTTTTTCCTGACTTAATCCAATCCAATCTTTCCTGCTCATTTTACCTGACATTCTTCTAATCATAAATTCAAGTGAGTGAATGCATAATTCTTCTGTTGTTGTGGTTGTTCCATCCATGTCCATCACAAATGCAATAGGACTGGAGTCTAAATGAAGAAGTTTTTTTGAAAGTGGAACTATTTCTATAGCAGGAAATACGAAACCGGGATTTTTTATGACGGCAAATTCCTGTGATTGTGTTGAAATAATCTCTATCGCTTCTTGTTTATTAACTACTCTCATATGAATTTTTATTTTGGACATTGGCAAGTTAAGTAATGATAGCAAAAATTATATTTAAGTATTATCAAATTTTGGTTGTGTTTATGAGTTCAATTCCAGATTTAAGGAGGATTGAAACTTCTTCATATGAATTTGCTTCTGCATAATAACGGAAAACGGGTTCAGTTTCCGAAGCACGAATTAATAGCCAGCGATTTTCACCTTCTAAATAAAATTTAATACCATTAATTTCACCATGACTGCCAAAAAAAGTTGAAATCTTTTTAGTTTTAAAATTTGCAATCTTTTCAGGTGGATTTAGTGATAGAGCTGGTAGTTTTTTTGTTCTATGTGGATGAAGATATTCATCATCAATTCTGTCATAATAAATCAAACCGAATTCTGTTCTTTTATAATTAACAAAATCACTTATCCGCTGAAAACCATTTTCACCAATCATCTCACATAAAAGTAATCCAGATAAAATTCCATCTCTTTCAGGTATATGATACTTGAAACCATTTCCACCACTTTCCTCGCAACCAATTGCAACATCTTCACTTATCATTTTCTCGCATATGTATTTGAATCCAACTTGCACGTCATAAACTTTTCTTTCATCGTTTTGGAAAAAATTAATCTTATCTGTAACAGAGCAAGTCTTCACGATATGTCCAGAATATTTTTTCTTTTTAATGATGTGATCAACTAAGTACAAAATAGTTTCCTGGGCGCTTAGCCACTTACCATTCTCTAACATTACACCAATTCTATCGGCATCTCCATCCGTGGCAAGTCCTATAGAATAAGACCCTGTGTTTAGTTTTTGTGAGAGTGGAATTAAATTTTTTTCTATTGGTTCAGGTAATCTATTGTGAAAGTTTTCCTCCGGGATATCAAAAATGACTTCGGCTTGAATCTGATATAGATCGAGGATTTTTTTAATGATATCCCGACCTGCACCACTCATTGAATCTATGAGTGGATAAATTCTACTTTGTCGAATGACATCGAAATTAATGAAGGGAGTAATATGTTCAATATATGGTCTTAACATGTCCACCTTTTCGACTCGTGACTTATCGTAATTATAACTCTTCATGTAAAGTAGTTTTTCTACTTTTAAGGTTTCTTCCGTAAGGAATGGTCCACCGTAGGCAGCCTTAAATTTAACTCCATTGTATTTAGGAGGATTATGACTGGCTGTAATCATTACTCCTCCAGTAAGTGAGTTGTGTTTAACAAAGTAAGATAAAACAGGGGCAGGAGTAACCTTATCACTTAAATAAACATTTATTTTTTGAGCAGAAAGGACCTGTGCAAAAAGTTCTGCAAATAATTGTGAATTTTTTCTGCCATCGTAAGCTATTGCAACAGAAATTTCGTTTTCTTCTCTTTCAACAAGATAATCGGCAAAAGCACGAGCTACGACGGAAATGGTTTCTTGATTTATTTCATCATCAATTAATCCACGCCAACCATCAGTTCCAAAGTGTATCTCGAAAGGATTTTTAATCGTTCTCATTTTCTACTTTTAATTTGGCAAAATTACAATAGACATTTAAATCTATAAAATTGAATCGTTCGATTGCAATTTTAATTTTTTGTTTTCCTCAGGTTAAATTGCAAATAGTTAGTAATTAATGTGTTAAATGAAACCTAAAACAAAATGAAAAATTTTTATGGATGATGTTCAAATTTCTCTCGCACGATACAGATATGAAAAGTCAAATGAATTTCTTGAATCCTCAAGAAAAACTTTTGAGATGAAATTTTATAATTCAACAGTCTTATTAAGTTATCATTCATTGATATTTATTATTAAAACGGTGTTTGCTTTAGAAGGAATTGAAGATTATGACGAACAAAATTTAATTAAACTCTTCAAAGTCAAATTTTTAGCAAACGTTAGGTTGTCATCAAATGTTCAAACGATTATTGATGAAGTTACTGATATCTGGCTAAAAATTTTGAATGAGAATTATTTTATTGTTACGCGTGAGGAAGCACTAAATGTATTAAATCTAATGGAAAAACTTTTGGAAATAATTATTAAATATATTCAAAGTGAATACAATATAGACTTTGATAAATTTAATCGGCCTGATTATTAAAAAAGTTTGACTTACCACCTATCCTTGAACCAGTTTACATCTTTGTAATAACTTTTCGTTAGATTTTCAACTTCTATCATTTCGGCATCAGAAAGAGGTCTGAAATTTTTTGCTATACTGACGTTTTCTTCAAGTTCTCTTAAATTTGATATGCCTATTATTACTGTACTCACGGGAAGAGTTAAGACGTATTCCAAAGCAGGTTTCATAGAGGTAATACCACCATTCTTAAAAATCCTACCGCGAGAGGGAATTTTCATTCCAATAATTCCAAGATTTTTCTTTAGAGCATATGGAAGAAAATTATCGATAAAGGATTTCTCATGTCTATCTGCTGCATTAAGTGCAACAAGAACACAGTCAAAATCATATTCTTCTATTCCTTTTCGAAGTACAAAAGGGTCAAAGTGACCTGTTATTCCAAGG
>CAKZPH010000207.1 GCA_937138605.1 uncultured Ignavibacteriales bacterium | reverse complement strand
AAAATTATTTTTGAAACAATAATTAAAAATATTTCTATCAAATCTAAAAATCATATTGACCTGTCGCTACGCTTACCACTTGTTCCACTGTTCCCACAAAATCTATCTGGTTCGCAGTTAACTCAATACTGGCTCCGCGTGCAGGACTCGAACCTGCAACCCTTCGGTTAACAGCCGAATGCTCTACCATTGAGCTAACGCGGAATAATTTCAAACAATACTTTTTGTAAGAGCAATTATAATAAATCGAATTTTAATTTTCAAATAATATGGTTAATATCATACACTAATATCATACATAGTTTCTTAAAAGTTAAATCTAAAAATTTTCCTGCTAATCTTTTTACTATATTTAACAAAAAGGAAGACTAAAATGACAGAAAATTACACCCAATCTGAATTAGAAGTTTCAACTTCACCTGAACCACTATCTTTCATTGATAAATTAACTGGCATATTCACAGAGCCAAGCAAGGTCTTTGAAAACATTCGAATTAATGGTCCAAAAACAAGTGATTGGGTTATACCTATTTTAATTTCAATCGTCATTTCAATTTTTACAAGCTGGATAATTATGTCAAATCCTGATTTGAAAGTTGAAGTAGATGCAAAACAAAAGAAAGCAACGGAAGAACGATTAGATAAACTCGTCAAGGAGGGCAAAATAACAGAACAACAGAAAGAAGAACAACTTGAACAAATGGAAAAGTTAACTTCGGGCATGACAATGTTAATTATTCAGTGGATTGGGATAATTGTGTTCTCTTTTGTTATTGCATTTCTTCTTGCTTTAATTTACTGGCTCGTATGGGTTTTTATTCTTAAAGGAAATGGAACGTATAATCACGCCTTAAGTGTTTATGGACTTTCTATTTTTATCACCATACTCGAGTCAATCTTATTTGCAGTTTTAGTTCTTCTGTTCGTAAAGATTATTCCCGGCATAAGTTTAGCTGCCGTTGTTGATGCACAAGAAGGTTCAGTTACTCGATTTATTTTGTCCAAGATTAATCCATTTACTTTCTGGTGGTTATATGTTTTGGGTGCGGGACTTTCAAAAGTTTATGAAGTAAATAAAATTAAATCAATTATTTCCATTGTTCTAATGTGGCTGATATATGTTGTCATAGCTGTATTTGTTCCAGTGTTAAGATTTGGATTGTAAATTTGTCTTATCTTTAGAGTTAAACTTTACAATAGAGGGTTCAGATTAAAAAATTTGACAGGGTTAAATCATCATTTATATTCGTCTTGATAATACAGGATTTGAATTAACTAAGTCAATTCGACAAATTTCAAAGTTGACTAAAAATCATTAATTAATACTTAATCTAATTGAGTATTTTGATTGGTATGTAGAACCAAAACATTTAAGAAATCTTTTTTAGCACAAGTAAATTTTTAATTAATGTCACTTCTGTTGAATATAGTAAGCTCTTGAATTTTTAATTAGCCTGATTTTTTATTAAAGTGATAAATTTAAACTGTTTCGTTATTTTCATGTAAAAATCTAAGTCTATTTAAGGTGAATTATGGATTTTATAGAAATGCAGATTGCTGAGGATATCAAGAAATTTAAAGAACTTGAGAAGATGGATGCATACTCAATTAAGCTTATAAAAATTATTTATAATCCAAACAAATATAACTTACATGATCTGGAAGAATTTCAACATTTTATTGAAAGACATTTCAAGGGAGTTCCGATTGCATTTGAAGAATCAAATGATAGAGACAATTTAACATTTGCATTAGGCATCGAGTAAATTTAAAGATGAAAATAATATCAATCATAACTGAATCAACTAATCGATTTTTTGAAACAATTGGCGGTTTGATGAATTTTTCCATCAGATTTTTTGCAGAAGTTTTTCGTTCACCATATGAAATTGAAGAGATTAAGAAACACATGGATGAGCTTGGTGTAAAAACACTTTTAATTGTAAGCATAACTGGATTTATAATAGGATTGGTTTTAGGAATGCAAACTCAACCTGTACTGGCACGCTTTGGTGCTGAATTATTTTTACCAGGAACAATTGCACTTTCAGTAATTCGTGAATTAGGTCCAGTTATCACCGCGCTAATTTTTGCAGGTCGTGTTGCTTCGGGAATAGGAGCCGAGCTTGGTTCCATGCGAGTCACTGAGCAAATTGATGCAATGGTAGTCTCAGCTGTCGACCCATTCAGGTTTCTTGTTGTCACAAGAGTACTTGCAACAACTCTCATGCTTCCACTTCTTACAATTTATGTTGATTTTATTGCTATAATTGGTGGATTTGTGGCAGTAAACATAACACAAAATATGACCTTTCCTTATTATATAAGTTTGATATTGGACGTGTTAACATTTACCGATTTTATACAGGGCATTCCAAAAACATTTGTGTTTGGTTTTGTTATAGGGATTGTTGGTTCATATCTTGGTTTCAATGCAACTAAAGGAACAGAAGGAGTTGGTAGAGCAAGTACAACATCGGTTGTAATCTCTTCCATACTTATTATTTTAATTGATATGGTTATTGTAAGATTAACATTAATGATTTTTCCAGAATGAAAGTTAAAGTTGAAAATCTAAATAAAAGTTTTAATGGATTAATTGTACTGGATGGGATTAACTTCGAAGTTGAGGAAGGAAGCACAGCCGTTGTTTTAGGAAGAAGTGGAATTGGAAAAAGTGTTTTACTTAAATGCATAGTCAGATTGATAGAACCTGATTCAGGAAAAGTTTTCATAGGCGATGTGAATGTTTTAGATCTAAATGAACAACAATTAAATGAAATGCGTAAAAACATTGGTTTTCTTTTTCAAAGTTCAGCGCTATATGATTCGATGACTGTTCGAGAAAATCTCGCTTTTCCGTTGAAGCGACATACGGATCTATCCGAAAAAGAAATTGAGGAAAATATTAAGGAAATGTTAGCATTAGTCGGACTTCTAGAAGCAATTGATAAGATGCCATCTGAACTTTCGGGTGGAATGAAAAAGCGAATTGGTCTTGCACGGTCCTTGATTTTGAAACCGAAAGTTATGTTATACGATGAACCAACCACAGGACTCGATCCAGTAACATCAAAAGAAATTTCCAAATTAATTTTAGATATGCAGAAGCAATTCAAAATGACTTCAATTGTTGTAACTCACGATATGGTAGTTGCTTCAAGTGTTGCAGATAATATTTTTTTGTTAGAAAATGGAAATTTTGTTTTCAAAGGTACTCCAGAAGAATTTATGCAATCGGATTTACAAATTGTCAAAAACTTTTTATCACAAAAGTTATAAAAGTAAGGGAGATTAAGAATGTTAAAGTCCATTAAGGGGGCACGACTTGGAGTTTTTACTTTTGTTGGCACTGTAATTTTTGTCCTTGGAATTTTTATTGTTGGAAATAGAGAGTTACTTTTTCAGGATACTTTTGAACTTAAAACTTATTTTCCAAGGGTTGAAGGATTGAGAGTTGGAGCACCGGTACGTTTAACTGGTATTGATGTAGGTTCGGTAAAGTCAATTGAATTTGTGGCGGATACAACGAGCAAAATTTTAGTAACGATGAGAATAAAAAAGGAAGTTCAGCAATTTATAAGAAAGGACTCTAAAGCAAGTATAGAAACGGAGGGATTAGTAGGAAATAAAGTACTGATAATTTCTGGTGGAAGTGCTGGAATTCCCGCCGTGGAAGAAGGCGATTTCTTACCTACAAAATTACCTGTTTCTTATGCTGATATCGTAGAAGAAACTCAAGGAATCCTTGTTTACATAAAAGAAATTTCCAAGGAGCTAAGTTTAACATTTAAAACGGTAAATGAAGGGAAAGGTACAATTGGAAAACTTATAACTGATGATAGACTTTATAAAAGTTTGGATCAGGCAACACAAACAGCAAATTCAACAATGTTAGGATTGACTTCAAGTTTAGAGGAAATAACAAATGTTGTGACCAATTTAGGTAACTATCTCGTAAGTGTAATAGCAGGTGTTGATTCAGTTGTAATGAAACTTGATTTTCTTGTGCAGAAAGTTGATCGTGGTGAAGGAGTCCTTGGAGCACTCATAAGTGACAAAAGTGCTTATGATTCAGTTAAAGCTATAATAAATTCACTTTTAATAACTGCAAACGAAGCGAGATTAGGGGCAGAACGTTTTGCTGATAATATGGAAGCACTTAAACACAACTGGTTATTCAAAGCTTATTTTGAAAGGCGAGGATATTGGGAAAGATCTGATTACGAGAAAGCTTTAGACGCAAAATTGGAAGAGATAAAAAAACAACAAAAAGAACTTGAAAAGCGTATCCAAGAGTTACGAGAATTAGAAAAACGTGTTCCGGCTAGGTAAAAAAACACGAATTTTCCCCTATTTTCTTTGATCTTAAGGTCGTTAAATTGTTTTTAGTTTCCTCATTTTTTATTTTGTACCTTAAAAATAAAAAGAAATGGAGTTAAAGTTGATATGAAAAAAGGCATTCACCCCGTGTATAAGAAAGCTGTAGTTACATGTGTTTGTGGGAATACATTTGTTACACGATCCACGGCTGGAGATTTAAAATTAGAAATTTGTTCTAATTGCCATCCATTTTTTACTGGTAAACAAAAGCTTGTCGACTCTGCTGGTCGTGTTGAAAAATTCATGAGAAAATACGGTCAAAAGTCTACTCAATAACTATCCATTTTTCACTAAATAAAAACATCAATATATTTTTAACAGGAGGAATACGATGCTAGTCATCGTAAAAGAGTCCTACGAGGAATTAAGCAAAGAGGCAGCAAAAATAGTAGCAACACGTCTTCGACGTAAGCCTAATCTTGTCCTTGGTCTGGCAACCGGGAGCACGCCTGTTGGTTTATACAAAGAGTTAATTAAAATGCATAAGGAAGAAGGTCTCGACTTTTCTAAGGTTGTAACTTTCAACCTGGATGAATATATCGGTTTACCACCGCATCACGATCAGAGCTATCGATATTTCATGGATGTGAATTTGTTTAATCATATAAATATTGATAAACGGTACATTCATGTGCCTAATGGTATGGCTGATGATATTGAGTCTCATTGCGATTGGTATGAAGAACAGATAAAAAAATTTGGTGGTATAGACTTACAAATTCTTGGAATCGGAGCAAATGGACATATAGCATTTAATGAACCGGGTTCATCACTTGGTTCAAGAACAAGAATAAAAACTCTAACTGAGCAAACGATAAAAGACAACGCAAGATTTTTTAAATCAATTGATGAAGTTCCAAAATATGCTATTACTATGGGAATAGGAACAATAATGGAAGCCAGAGAAGTAATTCTCCTGGCAAGTGGCAAGAACAAAGCGGATGCAGTTAAAGCAGCCGTTGAAGGACCAATTACTGCTATGTGTCCTGCGTCTATAATTCAAATGCATCGTAAAGCATTTGTTATTGTTGATAAAGATGCTGCTTCAAAACTTAGCCGTGAATATAATGGTTAGTTGAGGCAGTTATGCATATCTGTATTTTTGAAGGAATCTACTATTCAAGACTTCTTCCATTGGTTTACCTGAGACCAACTTATGAGTTACGATGCGGAATTTTAAAGTTAAAGGATAAAATTCTTCGTCACTTTCCGGGTGCTAAAGTTACGCTTCATGCTCGTAGTTATCTGGCTGAGTATCTAGCTGAACGATACCCACAATACGAAATTAATTCTATCAGTAGTGATGAATGTGTTTTTATAAATGGGAGAGTCTTAGCTGAGAAAGATTTTCTTGAAAAAATAGATTTGAATACTCCACAAGATGTTTTATATGTAAATGGTGAGTTTATTGTTGCTGCTAAAGTTTCTGGCTCGAAATTGAACGATTTGAAAAATTCATTACATGATTTGTTTACTATATCTGATTTTGATGGATTAATTAAACGTCAAGTTGATGTTAAGTTGATTCATTATCCATGGGATTTAGTAAATAATAATGCAAAACAAATTGAAGAGGATTTTGAATATCTTACAAATAATGTTGAGAAAAAGATTAATGGTAAGATTTACGATGGTGTTTATTTTATAAATAAAGATAGTATTTATATTGGAGAAGGCACAAAGATCAAACCAGGAGCTGTTCTGGATGCTGAGAATGGTCCCATCTATATTGGTAAGAATGTAAAAATATTCCCTAACGCAGTAATTGAAGGACCAGCTTTTATTGGCGATAGTTCAGCAATTAAAATTGGGGCAAAAATTTATGAAGGTACCTCAATTGGTGAGGTTTGTAAGGTTGGTGGTGAAGTAGAAGCAAGTATAATTCATTCTTATTCAAATAAACAACATGAGGGATTTTTAGGACATAGTTACTTAGGAATGTGGGTAAACATTGGTGCCGATACAAATAATAGTGATTTGAAAAATAATTATGGTAGTGTAAAAGTTTACATTAATGGTGAATTGGTTGACACAGGTTCACAGTTTGTAGGGCTTGTGATGGGAGACCATTCTAAGTCGGGAATTAATACAATGTTTAATACAGGAACTGTGGTTGGAGTATCATGTAATGTTTTTGGTTCTGATATTCCGCCAAAATATATTCCGTCGTTTTCATGGGGTGGTGCAGACGCAATAACCACTTATGATTTGGAGAGGAGTCTTGAAGTAGCTAAGAGAGTAATGGCTCGTCGAAATATGGTGATGTCAGCTGCAGAAGAAAAATTGTTTAGAAAAATATTTGACCTGACTAGAGAAGAGCGTCGTAAACGAGGAATGCCTAATTAATTTTCTCTATTTGATTTTGAAGAGTGATCAGGTTTGTTTTTCAAATTTGGTCACTCTTTTTGTTTTTAGTGAACTTACAACTACGAAACTTTATTTACCGATTTTTAGAAATTGCATTTGTGTTGAAACCAGAATAAATTGTTCTTACAAGTTTGAATATAAAATTGATTTTCAGTTTTTAACTTTCGTGGTTTGATATTGAATGTAATTAAAAACAATAAATAAGCACGTTAGGATGAGTATGAAATTAAGATTCCTGTTCACAGTTATTTTCATGTTTTGTTTTATTAGTTCAATGCTTGCTCAGCATGAGTTGCAAATAGCCAGGTTGAAATATAGTGGTGGTGGTGATTGGTATAATGATCCGAATGAAGAAGTAAATTTATTAAAATACATTTCAAGTATTACACAGATCAAGACCAAACCAGAATATGTTTTTGTTGACATAAATTCCGATAGAATTTTTAACTATCCGATTTTGTTTATGACCGGACATGGTAATATTTCTTTTACCGAGAGTGAAGCAAAAAGACTCCGAAAGTATTTAGAAAATGGCGGTTTTCTATATGCCGATGATGATTATGGTATGGATCAAGCCTTTCGTAGAGAAATGAAAAAAGTTTTTCCTGATCAGGAATTAAAAGAGATTCCATATAATCACCCTATCTATCATTGTTTTTATAGATTCGATAATGGACCACCAAAAATTCACGAACACGATAATAAACCACCACAGGCATTTGGCTATTTCTTGAACGGAAGACTTTGTGTCTATTACACTTATGAATCTAATATTAGTGACGGATGGAATGATCCAGAAGTTTATAATAATCCACCTGAAATTCGCGAACTTGCTTTTAAAATGGGAACAAACATAATAATATATGCATTAACTCACTGATGAATGAATTTAATTACAACTCTTTTTTCGAAAAACTTGATCAATTTATTAGGCAAAAGAATCTAATTCAGTTTCTAGAAAATTCGATAAAAAGTGTTCTGTTTTTTATTGGATGGTTTTTTCTAATTTCTCTAATTGAGCTTGTCTTCAATTTTGCATCATCTGGTAGATTAATTTTATTCATATCACTGATGGTTGGTTTGGCTTCTTTTCTGTTAAGTTTCATTTTTTTACCTTTTGTTAAGTTCATCAAAACAAATAAGTTCAGTTTATACCTTCAGGTTTCAAAATTCATCGGTGAGAAATTTGATGATATAAAAGATAAACTCGTAAATACACTTCAACTTATATTTAATCTCGATAAAGAAAATTTCTACTCCCGTGAGCTCTTGCTGGCTGCCATTGAGTCTAACTTGAAAAAATTCTCGAACTATGATTTCAATAAAATTTTATCCTTTGATAAAGTGAAATATCTTACAAAAGTATTTCTTATCATCATTATCTCATTTATTGGACTTGGATTTTCTTTTCCTGATTTACCCTTTGCATCTTATCGTATACTTAATTTCAATCGGGACTTTGAACGTCCACCAGAATTCTATATAGTTATTGAGCCTGGTAATGCAAAAATAACTCGTGGTGATAATTACGTTTGTAGAATTAAAACGATTGGTAAAAGCCTTGATAAGATTAACTTATTTTATCGTTTTGATGGGATGGAGGTTTACGAAAAGCAAGAGTTAAAAGCTGATTCAACCGGTGATTTCAGCTATACTTTTCTCGCACCAAATAGATCATTTTCATTTTATGCCCAGTCAAAAAATGTAAAAAGTAAAAACTATACTGTTGAAGTAATTAACTTTCCTGTGATTAAAGAACTCAGTGTAAAAATTTTACCGCCATCATATACACGTTTACCAATTCAAACTTTTGAAGATGATGGAAACATTAATACTGTTAAAGGTTCTTTAGCAGAAATCTCATTAACTTCCAGCAAGAATCTCTCATCTGCAAAAATTGTTTTTGATGATTCATCGCAACTAAAACTAAATGTAAATCAAACAAAAGCATCCATCAGATTTCCTTTAAAGAAAAGTGGAATCTATAAGATTATAATATTCGATGAATTTAATTATTCCAATCAAAATCCAGTTGAGTATCAAATCAATTTAACAGAAGATGCATTTCCATCGATTACGCTTATTCAGCCAACAGATGCGGTCAGTCTTACTGACAATATGCGAGTACCACTCATCTTCAGGATTAAAGATGACTTTGGCTTTAGTAAATTAATATTGAATTATAGATTGTCCTTCTCTAGATATGAAGAACCAAGGCCAAATTACACAAAAGTAGAAATTCCATTTAATTCAACATTGGATACGGTGTTAACATACATTTGGAACCTCACAAATTTAAATCTGGTGACTGATGATGTCGTTTCTTATTATCTCGAAGTCTTTGATAATGATTATATAAGTGGACCTAAGTCTGCTCAAACTGCTGTTATGACGGTTAGGCTTCCTTCTCTTGAAGAAATTTTAGCTGAAAGTGATGAGAAATTTGAAAGCTCAATTGAGCATGCAAGAACAATTCAAAAAGAAATAGAGGAATTAAAACAGAGTCTTGAAGAACTTGATAAAGATTTGAAAACTCCAAAGGATTTACGTCAACAGGACAAACTAACGTGGGAAGAACAAAAGAAAGCTGAAGAATTGATAAAAAAGCATGAAGAAATTTTACAGCAGGTTGAAAGTCTTCAAGAAAAACTAAACGAACTTCAAAATCAATTAAATGATAATCGTACTCTTTCAAAAGAGACTTTGCAAAAATTTATGGAATTACAGGAGTTACTAAATAGTCTTGATTCAGAAGAATTAAAAGATGCCATAAAGAAATTAAATGAAGCAATACAAAGCTTAAGTCGTCAACTTACACAGGAAGCATTAAAAAATTTCAAATTCAATGAAGAGAACTTCCGAGCAAGTATCGAGCGAACAATTCAACTACTTAAGAGAATACAAATTGAACAAAAAATGGATCAAGCTCTTAAGCAACTTGATCAATTAACGCAGAAGCAAAATGAAATTTCCGAGCAATTAAATAATACAAATCCAAATAACAGTAGAAAGTTAGATGAACTAAGTAAGGAGCAGGAGAGGGTTTCAAAAGACATTGAAAATCTTGAAAATACATTGGAGGAACTCTCAGAACGGATGAAAGAATTTCCCGATGAAATGCCCGAGAAAGAACTGGATGAATTGCGTGATGAGTTTGAATCGTCAGAGCCGCAACAATGTTCCATGCGTTCATCACAAGAAATGAAAAAAGGAAATGTTAAGAGTGCCAGAGAAAATCAAGATAAACTAAAAAATAGCTTAGGGAAACTTCAGAAGGGACTGAATCAGTTAAAACAGGAGATGATGAGAAATCAAATGCGTTCGACAATTGTGCAATTGCAAAAAATTACATCAGACTTGTTAACACTTTCAAAGGAGCAAGAACATCTTAAAAATCGTACACTGCGAATAGAATCATCATCTCAACAGGTTAACGAAATTGCACGTAAACAATCGGAATTAATGGATAATCTTAGAAAAGTTATCGATAGGATGATTGATCTTTCAAACAAAAGTTTTGCAGTAACTCCCGAAATGGGAAGGGCTGTTGGTAAAGCAATGATTAATATGAACTCATCCATTGAGAATTTATTGAATCGAAATATGTTTGGTTCACAGCAAAATCAAACTGAAGCAATGGGTAATCTTAACGAAGCCGCCGATTTAATTCAAAACATGATGCAAAATATGATGCAAGGTGGTGCGGGTGGGGGAATGATGTCGTTTATGCAGAGACTTCAACAGATGGCACAACAACAAATGAATCTTAACAATCTGACACAAATGCTTGGTCAGGGTCAGCTAACGATGGAACAACTTTCACAACTTCAAAGGTTAGCAGCCGAACAAGAAATGATTCGAAAATCACTGGAACAATTAAACAAAGAGATGCGCGAAAGTGGACAATCTAGTCGATTGCTTGGCGACTTAGAAGATGTAGCTCGGAGAATGGAAGAAGTTGTTCGTGAGCTAAAACAAAATAATGTGAGTGATGAACTAATTCAAAAACAAGAGAGAATTTTAACTCGTTTACTTGATGCTCAACGTTCAATGAACGAAAGAGATTATGAAAAAAGACGGGAATCGCGGCCTGGTGAACAAATAACCGGTAAACCTCCTGCAGAAATTCGATTTGATGAAAACGATTTGTTTTCAAAAATTCGACAGGATTTGTTGAAGGCACTTGAACAAGGATATTCTAAAGATTACGAGACTTTAATTAGAAAGTATTTTGAATCGCTGATGAAAGAAAAAGTTGTTAATCGTTGATTCTCATAAATTTGTTTCACTGTTAGAAAATTCAGGGCAACTAGCAATTATTAATCTAAGATTGTCAAATTGATCGAGCTAAATATAATATGCTTTTTATTCTCACGGAAAAGCTTGATTTAATTATACAAACTTGCCTCGTGTACTTATTTATTCATTGTTATTAATTTTAAATAAATTAGTTTACTGCTTAAACCTGTTGGTTAAAATTGAAGTCGTTATTTACTCTCAAGAAATATTTTATAAAGTATAAAAAGAAACTCATCTACGGATTTCTTTTCATTTTAATTTCAAACATTTCAAGTGTTTACGTTCCGCTTTTCATTCGCGATGGTATCGATCAATTGAAAGAAAACATTACATCTGCTTCTTTAATCAAATACGCGGGACTAATTGTTGGTGTGACATTGTTTAGTGGGGTATTTCGATTTTTAATTCGTCAAACAATTATTGTTGCTTCACGAGAAATTGAATATGACCTTCGAAATGACTTATGGTCGCATTTACAAAACCTTTCATTAAGATTTTATCAAAATACCAGAACTGGCGATTTGCTGGCTCATCTTACTAATGACATTAATGCAGTTAGAAATTTTCTCGGTCCTGCGGTGATGTATTCGTTTGATACTTTAACGTTGTTTATTTTCACGCTTGCGTTAATGTTTACCATTGATGTGAATCTATCTTTGCTATCACTTATTCCTTTTCCTTTGCTTTCTATTATAGTGTATTCGCTTGGCAAAAAGATTCATTTGAGGTTTACTAAGATTCAAGAACATTTTTCAGTTTTGACAGCAAAAGCTCAAGAAAATTTGTCTGGAATTAGGATTGTGAAAGCATATGTAAGAGAAGAATCTGAAATTAATCACTTTCGAAAGCTAAGCTGGGAGTACTTCCTGAAAAATATGAATCTGGTTAAAGTAGAAGCACTTTTTCGACCGGCTTTGTTTTTAGTGATTGGGGCATCCATAATAATCATAATGTGGTTTGGTGGTTTAAAGGTAATTAATAATGAAATGACCTTAGGCGATATAACGGCATTTATACTATATATGGGTTATTTAATATGGCCTGCTATTGCCTTTGGATGGATTACAAACATTACTCAACAAGCCTCGGCATCACAAAAGCGACTAAATGCTTTATTTGCAACGAAGCCTGAAATTAAAGATTCTGATATCACTGATTATAGAATTAAAAAATTAAATGGAACAATAGAATTTAAAAATGTCTCTTTCAGATATCGAGATAATTTACCTTATGTATTAAGAGAAATAAGTTTCACGGTTCCAGCAGGTTCAACTTTTGCAATTGTTGGTCATACGGGTTGTGGTAAAACAACGCTTGTTAATTTAATTTTAAGAATGTTCGATGTTTGTTCCGGTAAGATTTTGATTGATGGACATAACATAAAAACTATTCCTTTGGAAACCTTGCGAAACGAAATATCCTATGTTCCACAAGAATCTTTTTTATTCTCTGATACAATTAAGAATAATATTATTTACGGACTTAAAGATTTATCTGATAAAGAATTAATTGAAAAGAGACTTAGCCAGGCAGTTGAGATTGCTCATCTCACTCCTGATTTAGAAAATTTTCCTGCTGGATTGCAAACTGTTATTGGTGAAAGAGGAATCACACTTTCAGGCGGGCAGAAACAAAGAACTACTATTGCTCGGGCTATTGTAAAGGATTCTTCGATTTTAATTTTTGATGATTGTCTTTCTGCTGTTGATACAAATACAGAAGAACAAATTTTATTCAAGCTTAGAGAATTCATGAGGGAAAAAACAAGTATTATCATAAGTCATAGAATTTCAACTGTTAAAGGTGCCGATCAAATTATTGTTTTAGAAAATGGTACAATTGCTGAGCAGGGGAATCATAAAGAACTACTTGAGTTGAATGGAATTTATTCACGACTTTATTACAAACAACTTTTAGAGAAAGAGTTAGAGCAGATTTAATGACTGATTATTTTCAAGAGGACGAAATACTTGGTAAAGCATATGACGCTCGCTTGATGAAGCGTTTATTGAAGTATGTTAAACCTTACAGACATTACATCATCATTGCGATTATATTAAATATTATTACCGCTGGTCTTGAACCTGTTCGCCCGTATCTTACAAAAATTGCAGTTGATAATTACATTTCTGTGGGTGATTGGAGAGGCCTTCTTAATATAATAATTCTTATTTTCCTTTCGCTTTTACTTCAGGCATTAATTACTTATGCAATGACGTATGCTACACAATATATGGGTCAAAGAACTCTTTTTGATTTACGGATTGAAATATTTGAACATCTACAACAACTTGCGTTAAAATTTTTCGATAAAACTCCTGTCGGTAGATTAGTTACACGTGTTACTAATGATGTGGAATCTCTTAGTGAATTATTCTCCTCTGGAATTGTGATGATTTTTAGTGATGTTTTTATAATCATCTGGATTTTTGCTTTTATGATGATTATGGATTTAAATCTTGCTCTGGTGACTCTCAGCGTTATTCCTGTTCTGGTTTATTCAACATTTCTCTTTCGTAAAAAGGTTCGACAAAACTATCGTGATATTCGATTTCATTTAGCGAGACTAAATTCTTACATGCAAGAACACATTGTTGGAATGAGTGTGGTTCAAGTTTTTAATAAGCGAAATGAAGAGTTTAATAAGTTTAAAGAAATAAATCGAAATTATCGGGATGTTAATATCCAATCCATTCTTTATTATGCTATTTTTTATCCGGCAGTGGAATTAATAAGCGCAATTGCAGTTGGACTTATCATTTGGTATGGTGGTGGACAAGTAATACAAAATCAAATCTCTTTAGGAGTTTTATTTGCTTTTATTCAATACACTGAAATGTTTTTCCGTCCAGTTCGAGATTTGGCTGAAAAATATAACATACTTCAAACTGGAATGGCTTCGTCTGAGAGAATATTTAAATTACTTGACAATAAGACATTCATATCAGATCCTCAAAATCCAATTCAATTAAATAACATAAAAGGTAAGGTGGAATTTCAAAATGTATGGTTTGCTTACAACGATGAAGATTATGTTTTGCAAGATATTTCTTTTGTGATTAATGCAGGTGAAACTGTAGCAATAGTTGGTGCTACAGGTGCTGGTAAGTCCAGTATTGTTAACCTATTACTTCGATTTTATGATGTGAACAAAGGAAAAATTTTAATTGATAATATTGATATTTCAAAAATCAGGCAGGAAGATCTAAGAAAAAATATTGCACTGGTTTTACAGGATGTTTTCCTGTTCAGTGGAGCTATAAAATCTAATATAAGTTTATGGAATGATGAGATACCATTTGAAAAAATAGTTGAAGCTTCGCAAATAGTTGGTGCTGATCAATTTATAGAAAAACTTCCTAGACAATTTGATGAAGAAGTTAAAGAGAGAGGTGCAACTTTATCATTAGGCCAGAAACAGTTAATTTCTTTTGCTCGAGCGTTAGCTTATGATCCAAAAATCCTAATACTTGACGAAGCTACTGCCTCAATTGATACTGAGTCTGAGCAAATGATTCAAAAAGCAATATCTAAACTTTTGAAAGGAAGAACTTCCATAGTAATTGCTCACAGATTATCAACGATTAAAAATGCAGATAAAATTCTGGTAATTCACAAAGGCAAAATCAGAGAATTGGGAACTCACTATGAGTTACTCGCTTTACGTGGAATTTACTATCGATTATATCAGCTTCAATATAAAGAGCAAGAGGTTAGTGTTTAGAAAATCATTTATGGAAATATTGCTTTAACCGTGATGAACTGAAAATTCCTTAAGTCAATCAAATCTTTTTATCACAAAAATTTCCCCCTTAAACTCCCTTTTAAAAAATAAAGAACCTTCAGAATCTCATTCGATCCTGAAGGTTCTATTCAAATAACATTAAGCTTTACTTAAACTTTTCTTGATGAATCCTCTCTATTTCAGTAAGTATTTCATCAATTAGGTTTATCTTTTTTAAAGCTGTTTCATCTTTAGGTTTTGCATCAAGAGCTTTTTTAAATTCTCTCTTTGCCTCTGCATATTTTTTTTCCTTCAATAAAATTTCTCCTTTGCGTAATGCAGTTTTGTAAGATTCTTCAATTTCTGTCGCAACTTTTTTCATTTTCAGTTTATCACCGCTTTCTTGAACTATTAGTTTTTTGAAATGTTCTGGATATCCAATATTTACAGGTTGTCCAAATTCGTTTTTCTTTATACCATCTAGATATTTCACTAGCAAATCTTCACCAAGTTTTTTCCAGCGTTTTATAGTGAGCTCTGATATTTCATGAGAGTAGTTCATAAGGTATTCAATTGCTTTATATGGTGACTCTTTGTAAATACTAAGAGCATTTTCTTCGATCATTTTTTGTTGAGCTAAAAACATTCCTTCTAGTTCGTGTTGTACTTTTCTCACATCATCAATAACAATTGAATATTTAGGATATGAGAAGTTTGAGACAAAATTGAAAACCCAAAAAGCCGCATCCCAGGTGAAATGATTTAATGAACCTAGTCCTTTCATAAAATTATACGGGACCTTGGTCATAGATGCATACATAGGCACATAAACAGTGAAGTAAGTATCATCAACTCCAAACCAGAGCACGCCACCAATTTCACGAGGTAAGTATGACCTTGCTTGAGATATAAATGAAAAGCCTGTTTGAGGAGTAGAGATGGGTCTTTCGTTAAAGTATTTTTCTCCTTCAAATTCCCATACGAGTGGTCTCCATCGATAAGGCATTCCATAAGGTCCAGCTGCTACACCTTTAGTCATATCAAATTCAGTACCTTCGTAATGGTCTCTCATTAAATCTTTTATATCCTGAAGTGTTAACTTTCTATCCGGTTTTATGAAAAGTGGCATTCGCTCTAAACTTTCTCCACGGATATATGAAATATACTTTTCCATTTCTTTATTTACTCTTCTAAATAGAGACCATACGCGAGCTTCACAAAATCTTATGTTAGAAAAATCAAGTGGTGCATAAACATCAGAAAAACTAAAATCTTCATCCCTGCCATTGAAGTAACCCATTTCGCGAGCAAAAGAAATCACATCCTTTGAGTATAAGCAATTTTCAGGGTCATTGAATTTGAGTTTTGTAATTCTTGCATGATTTGCATGAGCAGATATATAACCATCGGGAATTCGCATAGCAACCCATACAGCACCTTTTCTTCCTTCACCTTTTCCAATCATTTCTAAAATCCATGCTTCATTAGCATCGGCAATTGAAAATGATTCACCACTACTGTAATAGCCATATTCTTCTACAAGTTCAGTCATAATTTTAATTGCTTCTCTGGCTGTTTTGGCTCTTTGAAGTGCTATATACATTAGACTGCCATAATCAAGTATCCCTTTTGAATTTTTGAGCTCTTCTCTTCCCCCAAAAGTGGTTTCACCAATAACAACCTGATATTCGTTCATATTTCCGACAACATTGTATGTTTCCCGTGCCTGTTTAATTCTGCCAAGATATTTACCTGTATCCCATTCGTAAATATCAAGCCAGGCACCCTCAGGATACTTAGCTGCCGGAAAATGATAAAGCTCTCCATACATGTTAAATGAGTCGGCAGTATAACAAATATGAACTGACCCATCTGCCGATGCACCTTTTGTGACAATTAAATTTGTACACGCAAAGGTAGTGCTGAACAAAATAAAAAAGAAAAACGTAACGAAAAATCTTTGTGCTTTCATTTCACATCCCTCAAATTTTTATTTATTTTTTTCAATTTAAAAAATGGCTTGTAAATTTAGTGTGGTTGGAATTGGTGAGAAAAATTTGTAGCCCAACGTTGAAAGAATAATAAAGGTAAATTGTTTATTTCAAATTTCATCTTCAGTAAATTTGTTTTGAAGTTAATCAACCTGAATTTTGTCAATAATAAAGTAAGGTTAAATTTATGTTAAGAACCATTCTCTCAATTTGTTTTATATTGAGTAAAATTCAATTTTTAATAGCACAAGAGAACTATCCCAAATCAACCGCTGCTGAAGATAGATATCGAAGTTATTTGCACAAACAAAAAATGATAAGTGAGTCGTTGGTAAAAAATATCGAGTTGGAATCCATCGGTCCAACGATAATGAGTGGAAGGGCAGTCGATATTGATGTTTCTCCATACGACCCCACTCATTTTTATGTGGCATATGCATCAGGCGGTTTGTGGAAAACAACAAACAATGGAATATCTTTCTTTCCTGTTTTTGACAATCAAATTGTAATGACAATTGGTGATGTAGCAGTTGACTGGAAAAATGATGAGATTATCTGGGTTGGGACTGGTGAAAATAACTCAAGTCGCTCTTCCTATTCAGGATTTGGAATTTTTAAGAGTACGGATAAAGGTAAAAGTTGGGTTCATAAGGGATTAAGTGAGTCTCATCATATTGGACGGATTGTAATTCATCCTCAAGATAAGAATGTAATTTGGGTTGCAGCTGTAGGACATTTATATTCTCCAAATGAAGAAAGAGGGGTTTTCAAAACAATAGATGGTGGTGAGAGCTGGGAGAAAGTTTTATACATCGATGAAAATACTGGAGCAATTGATCTTGTTATTGATCCTATTAATCATGATGTACTTTATTGTGCCATGTGGTATCGTACTAGAAGAGCTTGGAATTTTGAAGAAAGTGGTAAAACATCTGGTATTTATAAAAGTACAGATGGTGGTGAGAGCTGGTTTTTGTTATCAACAAGTCAAAGTGGTTTTCCGACTGGCGATGGAGTGGGAAGAATTGGTTTAGCAATTTATCCTCCAAATCCAAATATCATCTACGCTTTGTTGGATAATCAATTTGATAGGCCGGAATCAAAAAAAGATGCATTAAAGTTAACAAAAGAGAAATTAAAGAAAATTTCAATTGAAGAGTTTTTGAAACTTGAAGAGAATGTAATTGAAGAATTTTTAAGGGAGAATAATTTTCCTGAAAAATACACTGCAAAGAAAATACTTGAAATGATTGAATCGAAAAAAATAACACCTTTAACTTTGGTTGAATATCTTGAGGATGCTAACACAAGTCTTTTTGAGAAAAATGTAATTGGGCCAGAAGTTTACAAATCGACTAACGGTGGTTTAACCTGGATAAAGATGAACAAAGATTATATTGACGATACCTATTATTCTTACGGCTATTATTTCGGGCAAATTCGTGTTTCACCTTTTGATGAGAATCAGATTTATTTACTTGGAGTACCAATACTTAAATCGACTGATGGTGGTGTAACTTTTCGGTCAATTGACCGGGAAAACGTTCATGTGGATCATCATGATCTGTACATTAATCCTTCCCGGAAAGGTCATTTAATTCTGGCAAATGATGGTGGAATTAACATTTCATATGACGATGGTGAGACGTGGTTTAAGGCAAACACTCCACCCGTTGGTCAGTTCTACTCAATCGAAGTTGATATGGAAAAGCCATATAATGTTTATGGAGGACTTCAAGATAATGGCGTGTGGTATGGACCAAGTAATTATAAGTTCAGTTATCGTTGGTATGAAACAGGTGAATATCCATATAAAAATTTACTTGGTGGGGATGGAATGCAGGTAGAAGTAGATACTCGAGATAATAAGACAATTTATACAGGATATCAATTTGGTAACTACTTCAGATTTGATAGAATTAGTCGTAAAAGAACTTCTATCAAACCAAAACATGAATTAGGTGAACGTCCATTTAGATTTAATTGGAATACCCCGATTCATCTTTCTAAGCATAATCAGGACATTCTTTACATTGGTGCGAACAAACTATTCCGTTCAATGAATCGCGGAGATAGTTACGAAATAATTTCACCTGACTTGACAACAGGAGGAAAAGCAGGCGATGTACCTTATGGTACAATTACGACGATTCATGAGTCACCACTTAAATTTGGTTTAATTTATGTTGGAACTGATGATGGACTGATCCACGTCACAAAAGACGGTGGAAGCTCATGGAAAAGAATTAGTGACAATTTACCTCATGGCTTCTGGGTAAGTAGAGTGATCGCATCGAAATTTGATTTAGCTACATGTTATGTATCTCTTAATGGTTATCGTTGGGATAATTTTGAATCTCACATTTATAAATCAACCAATTTTGGTGAATCTTGGGAAAGAATTGGATTAAACCTTCCTCTTGAACCAATAAATGTAGTTAGTGAGGATACTGAAAATGAAAATATATTATATGTTGGAACAGATCATGGAGTATATGTTTCGCTTGATGGTGGAAAAAATTTCATGCCTTTTGTTAAAGGATTTCCATCGGCTCCTGTTCATGATTTAGTTGTTCATCCAAGAGATAAAGAACTAATAGTAGCCACACATGGCCGCTCACTATATAAAGTGAATGTAGAACATATTCAAAAACTAAATGATAAAATTTTGCAAAAACAAATACACATCTTTGAATTGCCCAATATTGTTTTCAATAAGAATTGGGGTAATAAATCTTCGGCATGGAGTAAATTCATCAAACCTGAATTGGTTATTGCCTTCTACTCGAAACAGAATCAAACGGTCAATTTGAAAATCTTTTCAGAAAAGAATCTTCTTGTTTATAATGTTGAATTGACAGCCGACCAAGGATTGAATTACTTTAAGTATGATCAAGTTACAGATTCAGTTTCCCTTAAAAAATTAATTGCGAATAATACGAAAATGATGGAGAAATATTTTGTTAAAAAAGATGATGGAAAATATTACTTGATTCCTGGTAAATATAACGTAGTGCTTGAAACTGGAAAGTTTTTGGATAAACAGAGCTTTGAAATTCTTGAGCAAAGAAAATAAACTTAACAAAAAGTAAGGGTTCTCTATGGACAAAAAGTATCATATAATGGTTTGTGATGATGAAAGAGATATAGTAGAAATTCTCACGTACAATCTTTCGAAGGAAGGATTTCAGGTAACAGTTGCTTTTAATGGTAAAGAGGCGCTGGACAAAATAAATAATAAGATAGATCTTGTGTTACTTGATGTGATGATGCCTTATATTGATGGGCTTGAAGCTTGTCGTCAAATAAAATCTAATCCTGAAACATCTAATATTCCAATTATATTTTTAACAGCAAGAAGTTCAGAAATAGATGAGATAAAAGGTCTTGAGACCGGAGCAGATGATTATATAACAAAACCAATTAGTATCAAAAAACTTCTAGCCAGAATAAAAGCAGTAATTCGAAGACAGGAAGCTGCTTCTGTGACTAATCAAATTGTCTTAGATAAATTAATTCTCGATCTCGATAATTATCAGGTGAAAGTTGATGAAGAATGGATTCCTTTTCCCAGAAAAGAATTTGAAACACTTGTTTATCTTGCAAAAAATCGTGGTAAGATTGTTAAGAGAGAAAGGCTTCTGGAAGATGTGTGGGGAGATGATGTTGTGGTTGGAAGAAGAACAATTGATGTGCATATTCGTAAGATTCGTGAAAAGCTTGGGAAATATGCCGAATACATTGAGACAATAAAAGGCGTTGGATATAGATTCAAAAAATAATTTGTAAATATGAACACATTTAGGAATAAAATAATTTTTATCTTTAGTGCTTTATCGATTTTACTTGTGGGACTTTTGATTTTAAGTTTTGAACGGCTTGTAATAACTCAAATGTACAAACAGATTGGAGAAGAAATCAGAAATGAAATCAATTTATATGAAACTGCACTTCGAGATATTGACGAAAACTCATTTCAGGATTTTATATCTCATACTCGAGACTTGATTAGTAAGATGGGTTATTCGATTTATTTTGTCTCAAAAAATAACAGAATTCTCATCAACATAAACGGAGAAGAAGAGAATTATTTGGTAAAGCCGGATGCTTTCAAATTAGTTTCGTCACAAAGTAGTGGTAGATTTTTTTATGAAGTTATCAAATCTAAAGAAAGTGGTGAAAGATTATTTGTTGTTAGAAAAAGAGTTTCTGATTTTCAGAATAATCACTATTTAAAGGAAGTAAATCAAATAGTTTTTATCTCAAATCTTAATAGATTAGATAAATTTAGTAAAGATTTACGCACTCAAATTTTACTTTATGGGCTTTTAATTTTTATTCTGGGGTTACTTGCCATAAGATATCTCTCCCGAATTTTTTCAGATCCAATCGTTCAGTTCATTGAATACTTAAAGGATTACAGGCAAAACGGTTACACCAAAAAGCTTGAACTTAATCGTAAAGATGAATTTAAATTTTTAGCTGATTCAATTAATCAACTAATTGAAAAAATAGAAGAAGATTTTAATGCTTTAAGGAAGCTTGAGAAATATCGATCGGAATTTTTAGGGAATGTATCGCATGAACTCAGAACTCCACTTTTTACAATTCAATCTCTATTAGAGACCCTTACTGAAGGCGCAATCGATGATCCAGCAGTCAACAAAACTTATTTAGTAAAAGCACAAGAAAACCTTGAGAGATTGAATCGCTTATTAAATGATTTAATTGATATATCTTACATTGAGTCTAAAAAACTTCGAATGAGTTTCAGGTACTTTGAAATTAGAGGTTTAATAGAAAAAGTTGTTGAGGATTTGAGACTGCTTGCTAATCAAAAGAAAATTAATCTACAATTTATTCCAGATGATTCGATAATCGAACTTGCTTTTGGTGATAAAGAAAGATTGTATCAGGTTTTGTACAACTTAGTTGATAATGCCATAAGGCATAATCCTGAGGGGACGAATGTAAAAATTTATTTCATGAAAGTAGATAGTAAAATTCGGATATTTGTTGAAGATAATGGAATTGGAATTCCTGAGGAAGATTTGCCCAGAATTTTTGAGAGATTTTATCGGGTAGATAAAGAAAGGTCAAGAGAGGCTGGTGGAACTGGACTTGGACTCGCAATCGCAAAACATATTGTAGAAGCGCATGAGAGCAAGATTTTTGTGGAAAGTCAAGTTAACAAAGGAACTAAATTTTATTTTGATTTGAATTGTGCCTAGGTGAAAAAATGTTGGTTATAAATGAAATATTTCACAGTATTCAAGGTGAATCAACTTATACCGGTTTGCCTTGTGTTTTTGTTCGTTTAACTTATTGTAATCTTCGTTGTAGTTACTGTGACACTGAATATGCGTTTTATGATGGTAAAGAAATGACGTTGGAGGAAATTCTTAATGAAGTGAAAAAATTTAACTGCAATCTTGTTGAAGTAACTGGCGGTGAACCTTTATTTCAAAAAGAATCACTTAATCTGTTAAAAAAACTTTGCGATGAAGGTTACAAAGTTTTGCTTGAAACAAGCGGAAGTCTTCCTGTTGATGAAGTTGATGAAAGAGTTACTATTATTATGGATTTAAAGACTCCATCATCCAATATGATGAAAAAGAATTTATATTCAAATATAGATCATCTTAAACCAGATGATGAAGTGAAATTTGTTATTGGAAACAGGGAAGATTATGATTGGGCTAAGGAAATTATTAAAAAATATGATATAACTAATAAGTGTAAAGTTTTAATGGGTTGTGTTTTTGGTCAACTTGAGAATTTAGAATTAGCACAATGGATTCTAGAAGATAAACTTCCAGTTAGATTTCAAATTCAACTGCATAAGTACATCTGGGAACCAGAAAAACGAAGCGTGTGATATAAAAGCGAATTATATTGCACTGTCAGTTTTTCATTTAATCTATTAATTTAATATCATTCAAAAAAGGGAAATCACTTCTTACTTTATAAACTTTTTCAATATCTAGTTCACATATTATAATATCTTCTTTGTCAGTAACTTTTGCAATTTCATTTCCCAGGGGGTCGAAAACTGAACTCATACCATTGTAGTTTAGATTACAGGCTTTGCCAACTCTGTTTACGCCCAAAATATAACATTGATTCTCAATTGCTCTTGCTTTTAGTAAATGAACATAATGTTCTATCCGTGTATCAGGCCAATTAGCAATGTTTACAATCAGTTCAACTCCTTTGAGGGCATATTCTCTAAATAGTTCTGGAAATCTTAAATCATAACAAATTGATAGTCCAACCTGCCAATTTTCTATTTTTGAAATACTTGCAGATATTCCATATGAGTAAAATTTATCTTCATTAGCATAACTAAATAGATGAATTTTTCGGTACTTCCGAATTAAATCGCCTTTAGGGTTAATAACAATTAAGGTGTTAAAATAAGTATCGAATGATTTTTCAATAACTCCAGCAATGACAAAAGAAGAATATTCTCTCGCTAGCTGAGAGAAAAAATTTAGAGATGGACTCGAATTAAAGTTTAGTTCCTCGCTTAGTTCAATTTTCATTGTATAACCTGTCAAGGTCATCTCGGGGAAAACAAATAAGTTAATTTTTGCCTTAACAGATTCGATTAGTTTTATAATCTTTTTTTGATTTGAGTTTTTGTTTTCAAAATCAGGATTGTACTGAACTAGTCCAACCTTCATACTTCAAAAAGTTCAGTTTATTAGATATACTATTTCCATTTAGTTAATTCGTTATTACCAAAAGATACTCCTACTTTAACAGCCGATTGAATCATTTGACAATTTATAGGCACAAGTTTCTTTTTCTTAATTGCTTCTTTAATTAAAATAGAGGTTATTTTATCTCCACGCAATGCGACCATATGACCAAATTTTCTCTTTGCTGCGAGTTCTACTGCATGGGTTCCAAATCGTGTTGCGAGAATTCGATCAAATGGAGTAGGACTCCCACCTCTCTGTAAATGTCCAAGAATTGTAATTCGTGTTTCCAAACCGGTTTCTTCTTCAATTTTTTTACCAACTGAATAACCAATACCTCCAAGCCTAATTGGGTCAGTTCTCTTCTTATCTTTTTCTTGAATCACAAGACCTCCACCAAGTGGTTTGGCTCCCTCAGCAACACAAACTATACTGAATCTTTTACCTTTAGTGCTTCTTTCAATTACCTTGTCAAAAACATCTTCCCATTTGAAAGGAATTTCGGGAATCAAAATAACATCAGCACCACCAGCAATTCCTGCTCCTAAGGCGATCCATCCACCATATCTTCCCATTACTTCAATAACCATTACTCTATGATGTGATGAAGCAGTAGTATGAAGTCGGTCGATTGCTTCTGTCGCTACGTATACTGCGGAGTCATAACCAAATGTTTGGTCAGTTCCATAAAGATCGTTATCAATTGTTTTTGGAACACCTACTATATTCATTCCCATTTTTGCAAGTTTATCAGATATGTGCATAGTTCCATCACCACCAATGGCAATTATACAATCAAGCCCCCATCCTTTATAATTTTTTAATGCTAACTTGGATTTATCTTCAATAACAATTTTTTCTCCGTCATCTACTGGCCAATGAAACGGATCACCTTTGTTAGATGAGCCAAGAATCGTCCCACCTAAATTTATAATTCCTGACACATCTCGATTTGTCAATTCATGAATCTTTCCTTCCACAAGTCCTTCAAACCCATCTTCAATACCAAGGACAGTTATTCCCATTTCAATTGCTGGCTTTGTAACTCCACGAATTACTGCATTTAATCCAGGACAATCACCACCACCAGTTAAAATACCAATTCGTTTTACTTTCATTTTTTTCTCCAAGTTTTATCCTCTCTTCTGGTCATACAAAAATAATTGAATGTTCTTAAAATGTTACTTTATATTTGATAATTGATTGAAGGCGGGATTTGAAGTACAAGTAAAAGTAGAAATATCGCTTTGTACATTCAAATATTGAAGGGACGAAAGTTATGTTAAAATGGGGAAGTTAACTTACATAATAAAAAATAGAAATGAAGAATTTTTGGAAACATTACTCACCAGCCATTTTTATAATTTCATCGAATTCATCTTTCATGACGGGCATTACCGAAAGCCGATTTCCTTTTTGAACTAGTTTCATGTTTTTTAACTTGGAGTTCTTTTTAATTTCCTCAAGAGTTACAGTTCTTTTAAATTTTTTTACGAACTTAATATCAACCATAAACCAGGTAGGGTTATCTAATTTGCTTTTAGGATCGTAGTATTTACTTTTCTTATCAAATTGTGTGAAATCGGGATAACTTTCCTTGACAACTTCACATAAACCGACAACTCCTATGACATCTGAATTGCTATGATAAAATAAAACCTTATCACCAATTTTCATTTCACGCAGGAAGTTTCTTGCCTGGTAGTTACGTACACCATCCCAAAATGTTATTTCGTCTTTTTCCATATCATATATTGAATAAACATCAGCTTCTGATTTTACTAACCAATATTTCATAATCGTTCCTCTGTTGATTGGTATGAGCTATAATGAATATAATTGAATTAAATCTATCTTTTTATCATTAAAAAAACATATGAAATTAATTTGTTAGTTCCTGAACAAAAATAACAAGGATGTAAAATGAAAATTAAAAATAGAGTTACAGATTTATTAAAAATTCAATATCCAATCATTCAAGCGGGAATGGTTTGGGTTTCGGGTTACAAACTTGCGGTGGCAGTTTCTAATTGTGGTGGACTCGGTTTAATTGGTGCAGGTTCAATGAAACCAGAACTTTTACGTGAGCATATACAAAAAGCAAAAATGAAAACAAATAAACCATTTGGCGTAAACATTCCACTTTTAAGAGAAGACGCAAGTGAATTGATAAAAGTTGTGATTAAAGAAGGCGTAAAAATAGTTTTTACTTCGGCAGGACATCCTGGAAAATTTATTGAGGAATTAAAGAAAAATAATATTAAAGTTATTCATGTAGTTCCATCTGTCAAATACGGAAAAAAAGCAGAAGAATCGGGTTGTGATGCTGTTGTTGGTGAAGGATATGAAGCAGGTGGTCATAATGGTTTTGATGAAATAACGACAATGTGTTTAATTCCCCAGTTAGTGGAAGAACTTAAAATTCCAGTTATTGCTGCTGGCGGAATTGCCACGGGAAGACAAATTGCTGCAGCATTAGCTCTAGGTGCTGAAGGAGTTCAAATAGGTACACGTTTTGCTGTTACAGATGAATCATCTGCTCACATTAATTATAAACTTAAAGTGATTGAAGCTGGTGATAATGGAACAATTATAGGATTTAGAAAAATTGGACTGGTGAGAATGTTGAAAAATGATTTTTCCTTAAAGGCAGTTGAAGCGGAAAAAACCTGTGCTGATGAAATCACATTAAGAGAAATCTGGGGAGAGAAGAGAGAACGACTTGGAATTTTTGAAGGAGACGTTAATGAAGGCGCACTCGAAGCTGGTCAATCCGCTGGACTTATAAAAGAAATTCTTCCAGTGGAAAAAGTTTTTAATAGATTTATCAAAGAATTTGATGAAGCAATTGAAAGTCTAAAACTAATGCAATAGTTAATTAAACATAAATACAAGATCAGAAAATTAATTAGATGGTCGGAACACTTTTATTGTTCTTAATTATCTTTTGACATTGATTATATTAGAACAATTTTTTAGTGAATATGAGAGTGGTAATTACTATAATTTTACTTACTTTGATTCTCTTTTCTTGTAAAGAGACACCAATTGATGATGAATACAAAAGGGCAATTGAAAAATACCGAAAAGAAAAAGACTCTCTCTTTATATACGATGAAAATTCTCCCTTCAAACGCGATACAACTATTAAATTTACAGGACTAAAATATTTTGATATTAACCCTGATTTTGTTTTCAAATCCAAGCTTTATAAATATGCTATACCAGAAACAGTTATAGTTTTAGGAACTAAAGGAGAGGAAAGGCTTCAAATTAAATATGGATTCTTTCAATTTACTTATAAAGGTCAAAGTTATAAGATAAATGCATATAAATATCCAGACGCTTCAATTAAAGATGGAAAAGAATATTTAAGGAATTACTTAGCTGTTTGGTTTCGTGACTTAACTACTGGTGACGAAACATATGAAGTAGGGCGTTATCTTGAAATTGAACCAGAGTCACCTGACCCTGACTATTTATACACACTCGATTTTAATAAAGCATACAATCCTTATTGTGCTTATACACCTCTATATTCTTGTGCAATTCCTCGAGAAGAAGATTTCATTAGATTACGAGTCACTGCGGGAGAGAAGAAATATCATCAAAAGTAATCTTCGTATGAAAATTTCACATTCAATTGTTTTTTTTATTTTTTTATTAAAACCAATTTTAATTTTTCCTCAGCAACAGTACGCTAAGCTTGGTGATTTTTTATTGGAGAGTGGCGAGATTGTATATGATTGTAAAATTAGTTATAGAACATTTGGGAAATTAAACTCTGATAGTTCAAATGCAATTTTATTTCCAACGTGGTTTGGTGGTACCAGTGAAATGCTGAAGAACTTGATAAGCAATGGGGAAGATAAACTTTTAGATTCAACACAATATTTTATAATAGCTGTTGATGCTCTAGGAAATGGTGTGTCAACATCACCATCAAATAGTTTAAAGCAATTAAATGAAAAATTTCCTCGTTTTAATATTCGTGATATTGTTAATTCCCAGTACGAATTAGTTAAAAGGATTTTAGGATTAAAGAAATTACATGCAGCAATTGGTGGTTCAATGGGTGGAATGCAGGTTTTACAGCTTGCGGTTTCGTATCCTGATTTTGTAAAAAAAGTTGTTGCATACGTGCCAACGCCATGGTCTAGTTCATATGATAAACTTTTATGGTCTACCCGTGAACAATTAATTCTTTCGGCAAAAAAATGTGAAATGAGCGAAAGAGAAATATTCAAATTGATAAATATGTTAACACAACTTGTTGCTCGCACTCCTGATTGGTTCGTAACTAACAATCCCGCTGAAAAATTTGATGAATATCTTAAAACATTTGATAAAGCCGCACCGAGCCACTGGACATCTTATGATTATCTTTATCAATTGAATGCTATGATTAACCACGATATTTCGAAAGGATTTCAAAATAGAGTCGATTTAAGGAATCATATTAAAGCGGAGTTATTTTTAATAATTGCAAAAAATGATCACATTTTACATCCCTCTACTTCACTAGAATTGTCAGAAATTATAAATGCCAGAACTTTGATTTTGGAAAACGATTGTGGACATCTGGCTGTTAATTGTGAAATTGATTTTGTGAGAGAGCAATTAAAATCATTCCTTAACAAATAAAAGGAGGACACCATGAAGACTCGTTTAAAAATTTACTTGAATCTATTATCTGTTTTATTGGTTATTTCATTACATGCTCAATCAGATACTGTATTAAATCCATTCAATGTTGTAAAACTCAGATCAGTAGCTGAAGTAGCAGTCTCTCCCGATGGAAAGCTAGTTGCTTATACTGTAGTTACCCCTCGTGATTTAAATGATGAGGCTGGGTTTGCATATAGAGAATTGTTTGTAATGAATAGTGATGGTACGAATCAAAGGAAATACATTGGTGGAAAAGTGTCAGTCAGTAACATAACATTCTCGCCAGATGCTAGGTTGATAGCGTTTACTTCAAGATTTGGAGATGATAAAGTAAATCAGATTTATGCTATTCCAACTGATGGTGGAGAAAAATATAAACTAGCTGAAACTCAGGAAAGTGTGATACAATTTAAATTTCATCCAAATGGAAAAATAATTTATTATACTGCTGAAACTCCACAACCAGAAAAGAAAAAGAATCTAGTACGTAAAGGCTTTAATCAAGTTGTATATGAAGAAGATTGGTCACATATTAATCTTCACAAGTATGACCTGGTTGCTAAAAGATCTGAACAAATAACAAAAGATAGAACAATTTTTGATTTCAGAGTTTCAAATTCAGGCAAGTACATTGCTATTGCATCTGCACCTCGAAATCTCGTAGATGATTCTTATATGTTTAAAAGAATTTTCCTTATAAATCTTGAAGATAATTCAATCGAACAGCTGATTGATAATCCAGGCAAGCTTGGACCTTTTGAATTCAGTCCTGATGATAAGTATTTAGCGTTCAATTCAGCAGTTGATATTTATGACCCTGCCTCAAGTAGTCTTTATCTTGTTGAAGTTCCCAATCGTACGAAAAAATTTTCTGACCTGAAAAATCTTGTTGAAAATTGTGAATGCACGGTGACTTGGATTAATTGGAAAGATAATAAAACAATTTTATTTATTGCAGAGGAAGGTGTATATAAGCCTCTTTCGGAAATTTCAATTGATGGCAAGAATAAAAGATATTTGACACCAAAAAATTCTGTTATACGGGAATCTCACTTTATTAAATCAAGTAAGTCATTTATTCATGTGTTAAATACCCCCAATCATACCAACGAAATTTATTTACAAAATGAAAGAGGAGATTTGAAAAGATTAACAGATGTAAATCCCTGGTTGAAAGATATACGATTTGGTAAACAGGAAGAAATCAGATACAAAGCAAAAGATGGGCTGGAAATAACCGGAGTATTAATTTATCCATTAAATTATGTAACTGGAAAAAAATATCCATTAATTGTAGATGTTCATGGTGGACCTGAAGCGGCTGTTCAGAATGGTTGGATTACCTCCTACGGAAGTTGGGGACAAATGGCATCAGCCCGAGGCTATTTTGTTTTTGCACCAAATTATCGTTCAAGTACAGGAAGAGGTGTAGAATTTTCTAAAATGGGTCAAAAAGATTTAGCTGGAAAAGAATTTGATGATATAATAGATGGAATTGATTATTTGATTGATAAAGGTCTTGTGGATAAAGATAGAGTTGGAATTGGTGGTGGCAGTTATGGTGGATATTTTTCTGCATGGGCAGCAACTAAACATTCACATAGATTTGCTGGAGCTGTTGTGTTTGTAGGTATTTCAAATCAAATATCAAAAAGGGGTACTACAGATATTCCTTATGAAGATTATTATGTTCACTGGAGAATTTGGTCCTGGGAAGATTATGACTTAGTCTGGGATCGAAGTCCCTTAAAGTATATAACAAATTGTAAAACTCCAACTTTAATATTGCACGGTAAAGAAGATCCAAGGGTAAATGTTGCACAAGCTATGGAGTTATATCGTGGACTAAAAGTTCTTAATCAAGCACCTGTTAGATTAATTCTTTATCCTGGTGAAGGACATGGAAATGCAAGAACTCCATCACGGCTTGATTTTGCTATAAGAACTTTAGATTGGTTTGATTTTTATGTAAAAGAGAAAAATTCCTTCGATAAAATTCCACCAATGGAAGTTGATTACAAATTAAATTAAGATAAAGAATTTTTATAGATAGTAAGTTTAGTTGTTCTTTATAAAACCTCCTCATCCATCGAGGAGGTTTGCTTTTTTTAATAATCTGCCCAAAGTACTCA
>CAKZPH010000206.1 GCA_937138605.1 uncultured Ignavibacteriales bacterium | reverse complement strand
CCAAAGTAGAAAAAACTTCAAAAGCAATTTTTTCATAATTCGTACCAATTAGCTTATTTGTTCCCATTTCTATTGTAATAGGACGTTCTGTATTGTTTCTTAGTGTCAGACATGGAATTTTCATGTAAGTTGTCTCTTCTTGTATTCCACCTGAATCAGTTAGTACTAATAATGAATTTTTAACAACATTAATGAATTCAATGTAACCAACAGGATCAACAAGTAAAATATTTGATGCATTAAACTTTATATCAAGAGATTCTAACATTTTTTTAGTTCGTGGATGAACTGGAAAAAATATTTTGACTTTCTTAGAAATAATTTCAAATTGTTGAAAAATTTTTATTAGATTTTCAGGTTCATCTACATTACTCGGTCGATGTAACGTAACCACTATATATTCAAAAGGTTTCAAACCATAAGTTTCATATGCATTCAAACTATCAATCTTAGGCATATAATAAACTAATGAATCTATCATTGTATTTCCAACAAAAAATATTGTTTCCTCTGCGATTCCTTCTTTTCTCAAATTTTCAATTCCACTTTTTTCCGTAACAAAAAGAAAATCTGAAATCTGATCAGTAAGTAAGCGATTTATTTCTTCGGGCATTGTTCTATCAAAACTTCTTAAACCTGCTTCAACATGTGCAACCTTTATCCCAAGTTTAACAGCCACAAGACTACAGGCAATGGTAGAATTCACATCACCAACTACGACTACCAAATCAGGCTTTTGCTCAACTAATATTTTTTCAAATTCAATTATGATCTTTGCCGTTTGTACAGCGTGTGAGCCAGAGCCCACTCCTAAATAAAAATCTGGTTTAGGCAACTTTAGTTGCTCAAAAAATACATCGGACATGTTTACATCATAGTGCTGACCGGTGTGACAGATGAAATGTTTTGTTCTATCAGAATATTTCTGCAACGCTCTGTAAATTGGAGCGACTTTCATATAATTTGGTCTTGCTCCTACAACGGAAATTATCTTAATCAAACTGAATACCCTTTCCTTGATCCAGAACCTAGTAAAACAATTTTGTCACGATTATTTTTAACATTCTTCGTGGCATTACGGGTATCTATAACCCTTTTAGAATTTTCAACAATAAAATTATAATCATAATTTGAATGGTTCGTCGTTATCACAACTAGATCAGCTTCTTTTAAGACCTTTTTAGTAAGCTCAACTGATTTATACTTAATTCCATTAACTTCAATCTCAGAAACGTATGGATCATTATATCTTAAAAATAAGCCATTAAAATCTTTTAACAATAATTCCATTATTTTAATTGCTGGTGAGTGTCGTGTATCATCCACATCTTTCTTAAATGCAGCACCAAGGAATAAAATTTTTGTTTTTTGAATTGATTTATCCATTTGGCTAATTTCACGTAGTATCATGTGTTTAACATAGAATGGCATATTTTCATTAGTTTCAGCAGCAAGACGAATGAAATGTGTAACAAAATCATATGCTCTTGCTTGCCATTCAAGATAATATGGATCAATCAAAATACAATGGCCACCGATTCCGGGACCTGGATAGAATGGCATAAATCCAAAAGGTTTAGTTGAAGCTGCTTCTATCACCTCCCAAATATTTATCCCACCAATCCTATCAGATAAAAGTGCCATTTCATTAACAAGTGCTATATTCACGCTCCTGAAAATATTTTCCAAAAGCTTTTCCATTTCAGCAACTTTTGGATTAGAAACTTTTACTATTTTTGATATAATTTGTCCCTGAGCTAAAGCAGCTAAATTGGTACATTTTTTTGTTACACCACCAACTACTGTAGGAGTATTTTTAGTTGTCCAGACTTTATTTCCTGGATCAATTCGCTCAGGTGAAAATGCTAAGAAGAAATCTTTACCAACCTTAAGTCCAGATTTTTCTAAGATTGGTTGAACGTATCCTTCAGTTGTATTGGGGAAAGTAGTACTCTTTAATATTATTATTTGACCTTTTCTCATTCGTTTAGATATCTCTTCAGATGCTGAAACTATATATGAAATATCAGGATCTTTATTTTCTGTAAATGGAGTTGGGACGCAAATTAAAATTATATCCATCTCTGGAACAGAATCGTAATGTACCTCTGCCATTAGTAATTTTTTCTTTACTACTTTTAAAAGATCTTTATCATTAACATCTCTGATATAATTTTCACCTTTATTTATTTTCTCAACTTTCCATTCTGAAACATCAATACCAATAACCTTAAAACCATTAAGTCCATATTCAACAGCTAAAGGAAGTCCAACATAACCAAGTCCTATAACTCCAACTACAGCTTTTTTAGTTTTGATTTTTTGTTCTAAATATTTCATTTATCGCTCCTCATACCATTTTTTATAATATTTTTTGTATTCCCCAGAAATTATTTCCTGCCACCAGGTTTGATTTTCAATATACCAATTGATTGTTTTCTTTAATGCTTCTTTAAATTCATATCTAGGTTTCCATCCTAACTCTGTTTTGATTTTAGTGGCGTCAATTGCATACCTACGATCATGCCCAGGTCTATCTTTTACAAATGTAATTAAAGACTCATTTTTACCTAATTCTTTCAAAATCAATTTAACAATTTCAATATTTGGCATTTCGTTTTCTGCACCTATGTTATAAACTTCTCCTATTTTCCCTTCCTCATAAATAGCCAAAATTGCTGCACAATGATCTTCTACATATATCCAATCACGAATGTTCATTCCATCTCCATAAACTGGTAAAGGCTTTTCATTGATAGCATTTATGATCATCAATGGAATTAATTTTTCAGGAAATTGATATGGACCATAATTGTTAGAGCATCTGGTAATTATAGTAGGTAAATTATAAGTATGATTATAAGCTCTAACTAATAAATCAGCACTTGCTTTTGAGGCTGAGTAAGGACTATTTGGAGACAATGGAGTTGATTCTATAAACTTGCCAGTTTGTTCTAAAGAACCATACACTTCGTCAGTTGAAATTTGAATAAATTTTTTCAACCCAAAACGACGCGTTATTTCAAGTAAAACGTCTGTTCCAATTACATTTGTTCGAATAAATTCTTGAGGGGATAATATACTACGATCAACATGTGACTCCGCAGCAAAATTAATAATAGAAGTCACATTTTCTTTTTCAATAATAAAGGACAAAAGTTCATAATTACAAATATCACCTTTGTAGAAACAATAACGCGGGTCACCTTTCAAACCAGCAAGGTTTTTGAGATTACCAGCATAAGTGAGCTTATCAACGTTAACTATGCGATAGTTATTTGTATTTTTTAACACATACCTAATAAAATTGCTACCAATAAAGCCACAACCGCCTGTAACCAAAATTGTATCCAACTTTGTCTCCTTTTTATCGAGAGAAAAATCCTATCATCAATCCTGTTGAAATTGAAAGTGAATTAGTTATTAATTTATCTGGTACATTTTCTAATGGAAGTTTACCGTTTAATCGCCAATCTTTACTTAACAAAAGATGATAAGTTATTCCAAATCTCAAAGCAACGAAACGATGTAAATCAACTTCTAAGTTAATCATTGGTGACAATTCATAAAACTTCATTTGAATAGAAGTTGAAAAACCAAAGTTAGAAATGTTAGAATTAAACCAATTAACTAAGTCATTAAAGTCAGGTTCTACTGTGTAGTTGTATAGATGAAAGATGCTTTTCCCTTTACCTAATAAGATTCCTGGTGAAATATTCAATGTCTTAATTGAAGCAGTATATTCTACGGTTAGGCCGAATAAATTTTTTTTGTATTCAACTGATTTAAGCTTGTTTGAAGATAAATTGCTCTCCTTCTTACCATTGCTAAAGAGAAATCCTATTCGAGTATTTGGTATAACGAGAGTATATAAGTAACCATTAAAGTTATTTGTTAAAAATCCATTTGATAGTTTTTCTTCTTTTGATGTTTTCAAAAAGTTTGATGAAAAAACTGAAAAATCAGTAAAATCATATTCAATGTTATAGCCAATAGCTAGCCCGATTCTTCCAGTAAATTTGCTCTGGGCAGATATTAATGATACTACGATTAATGTAATGAAAATAATCCTATGGAAAATCATACAAAATAAATTTAGAATAAAATCTTATATCAAAACAAATGTGATTTAGTAAAATTTTTCTTACATAAATTATTATGCTTTAAGTGCCGGGAAAAATCCAAGAAGTTCTTCTACGCAATTTATTATAAAATCAGCTTGAGTTAAAAATTCACGCCCAAGTGTTGTTTCCACAGCAATACAAATCATTCCTGCATTTTTGGCCGATTCAATTCCCAGTGGAGCGTTCTCAACAACAACACATTCATTAAGTTCGACATTTAGGATTTGTTGTGCTTTCAGGTAAGGTTCGGGGTTTGGTTTTGCATTAGTAAAATCTTCAGCAGTTAAAATTGCATTGAAGAGTCTTTGCTTATCTGCGGGAATTGATTTCTCCATATTCTTTCTTGCCGAGGCCGTAACCAGTGCTGTTTTAAGTCCACGATTTCTTAACTCAGTGATAACTTCAAAAACTTTCGGGAAATAATTGACCTGTACAATTGATCTATAATATTTACGTTTTTTATCGATAAATTCATCCCACTGATCATCTGGTAAATAAACTCCCGCTTCCTTCATCAAAATGGGTATAATCTCGCGGGAATTTCTCCCTTCGTGCAGTAAAACTGTATGTTTTGAAACTCTTCCCCCGAATTCTTGAAACATCCTATCCCAGGCTAAATAATGATAGTGTAACGTATCAACTATCACACCGTCCATATCAAACAATATTGCTTTAATCATAATTATCCTTAAACAATAACCAAAAATTTTTCAAAAATATAAAAAACTCCCCATACCTTGAAGTATAGAGAGTGGCGTATTAATTGGAAAGTTAGAAAGGGAATAATTAATCCATCAACTTCCTTAGAAATTTAGAAAGATTTTGTTGATCATCTTTTTCCTTTTCATAAATTGATTGTATAAATGATTCCTTTTCTTTTTCTTCGTCAACAGGTTGAATCTTTTTCTTTATTCTTTCAAAGGTTGGCTCATCAAAAATTTCTTGTTGACTTGGTTCGTAAGTACCCTCAACATTTAGTTCAGTAATTTTTGGAGCTTCAATGTTTTCTACCGACGTGAAATTTTTAATTAATTCAAGCGATTCATTACGACGAAGATGTTTTGCGGTACCAAAACCTGTTGCTATAAGCGTTACTATAACCTCATCTTGCAAATTATTATCAAAAACAATTCCAAATTTTTTATAGCTTCCATTTCCTACTGTGCTATCAACCAGTTGCATAGCTGCATTAAAATCTTCCGTACTAAGATCATTTGAAGCTGTGAAGTTAACCAAAACATTGCGTGCGCCACGAATTTCTATATTATCCTGCAATGGAGAAGTAATTGCTTGCTGTACAGCTTCGAGAGCTTTATTTTCACCTTTCTCTCTACCTATTCCAATTAAAGCATCTCCACCACCTTTCATTACCGTTCTAACATCAGCAAAATCAATATTGACGTAACCTGTTTTAGATACAAAATCCGTGATTCCTTTAACAGCATTATAAAGAATTTCATTAGGTTTGTTGAATGCTTCACTTATAGTGGTATTATTTTTACCAAACAGTTGAATTAACTTTTGATTAGGAATTGTTATCAAACAGTCAACCATTTCTTCAATCTTTTTCTTTCCTTGTTCGGCAATTTGAGCACGAGGTTTTCCCTCGAATTCAAAAGGTAAAGTAATAATGCCAACAACAATAGCATCAGTTTGCTGTGCCATGGCTGCTACAACAGGACTAGCGCCAGTACCAGTTCCTCCACCAAAAGTACTTGCAATAAATATCATTTCTGCTCCTTTTAGAAACTCTTCAATAGCGGCTTTGTCTTTTATTGCCGCCGATTCACCAACGTTGGGGTTCCCACCTGTACCTTTACCATGTGTCAAGCTACTTCCAATCTGAAGCTTTTTAGATGCCTTACATACTGAAAGTGATTGTTCATCTGTATTGATTGCAATGAACTCCACTCCTGTCAAGCCTCTATCTATCATACTATTAATTGCATTACATCCACCACCCCCAACCCCAATCACTTTTATCCTTGTTGGAGAAACTTCTATTTCCTCTTTATCCAGCATTATTGAAAAATGCCGAGGAAACTTTTCTTTTTGGTCAAGACGATTTTGAAACATTTTACCTCCAATTTTGAATTTAAAGTTCTCTTAAAAATTTTTTTATTTTTTCGAAAAATGATGCTCTTTCTTTAACAATTATTGATTCCTTTAATACCACATTTTGAATTCCATCTTTGAGTAATCCAACAGCTGTAGAAAAGATGGGATTCTCAAGCTTACGGGCTATCATTCCACCTAAATTATAGGGCATGCCAATTCGAGTATCTTTTCCAAATACTTCTTTAGCTAAATCAACACAGCCCTTTAACAATGATCCTCCACCTGTTAAAACAATCCCTGCAGCAAGTTTGTCTTTCAAATTTGCTTTTTTTAACTCATTATCAATTAAATGAAACAATTCTTTCATTCTGTATTGTATTACTTCAGCTAAAATGCTCAAAGAAATTCTTATTGGTTGACGAAATCCTCCTGTGGAAACAAAAACATCTGTGTCTTTTACTATAGCCTTTGGTGTGGCGTATCCATATTCTATTTTCAGCCCCTCACTTTGTTCAGTAATTATTCCGAAAGCCGATCTAATATCATTCGTCACATGATTACCTGCAATCCCGATAACTCTGCTATGTCTAACCGATCCATTATGAAATACAATTACATCTGTAGTTCCTCCACCTATATCAATTACCGCAACTCCTAATTCTTTTTCATTCTCATCAAGAACTGCATTAGCTGAAGCTAAAGGTTGTAAAATCAACTTATTTATTTCATATCCTGCCCTTTTAATAGCCTTTCTCAAATTATCAGTCGATGTCTTTTGAGCTAATATTATGTGATAAATAGCTTCTAATTTCGAAGCGGAGACACCAACAGGATTTCTTACTGAACTTTCTTCATCAATTAAATATTCTTCTGGAATGACATGAAGTATGAAGTAATCAGAAGGAACTTTCATCATATGTACATCATTGATTAATCGTTCTACATCTTCCTCCATAACTATATATTCAGAATTATTAATAGTTACCCAGTTTCGATATCGCATAGAATTGAAATGAATATCAGCCACACCAACATTAAAAGATGATACCTTGATCCCAGCCTGCTTACTGGCAACACTAACCGCTTCTCTAATTGAGTCAGCTATTTGTATAACATTAGCTACAGTACCGCGCATCATTCCTTTAGAATTAGAAACACCAAAGCCAAGAATATTCAATGTATTTTGTTCAACTCGCTCTGCTATAATTGCACAAGTTTTGGTAGTACCTATATCAAGACTTGTTATTATGTTTTTGCGTGAAATCATTATTTCTTTACATTTTTTTTACAACTATCTGATTATTGAACCTAAAATCTATATAATCATAATTATCAGATTCATCTGTTAAAATCACTTGTCTCCAGAACTCCGAAAAATATACGGCTTTAACCTGATCTAAAACTTTACCAAGGATTATTCGACCTCTTGGCTTTGTCAAGAAACAGATTAAATCTTTATTCTTTTCATTGATGGTTAACTCCGATATAACATTGAAAAGACCATTATCAACTTTTTTTATCGTCAACAAAGTGCTAATTACATTCTCAATTTCAGGGCTAAGATTCTTTTTATAATCTGGATTTATAGTTAAACCACTAAGTGTGATAACCGGCAAATCAACTACCATTATTTCAGGTAGTAGTGGAATAATCTGCTTATCCTCTGTAATGACATAATTTTTTTTATTTGCTATTACAATCGCAAATGGCTGAATTTCCACGACGTTTATATTAAAGGTAACAGAATCCACATAATAACCTTCAGCACGCAAAACGTAAGGATGCTTCTCTATTCTATCTAAAATGATTTCAGGAGTTAATGAAATTAAATCTTCTTTAGATTTAATATGAATGTAATTTAGAAGATAACCAGTTGGTATAATCCTGTTGTTAGTAATTACAACATTCTCGATGCGAAATTTTGTTTTGTAATAGTTTGCCAGCTTCGTCACGAGAGCGATAAAAACTAAAAACAGAGCAAAAAATATGTATACTAGATAACGTCTCATATAGTCACAAAGTCATATTTGTTTTTGAAACCTAGTAATTTTATTTCTAACTCTAACTTTATTCCAAATTTCTTGTAAACCTCTTTTTGGATAACATTAATTAAATTAATCACATCATCTGAGGTAGCGTTATTAAAATTAACAATAAAGTTTCCATGCTTTTCAGAAACCTTTGCTCCTCCAATTATTAAACCTTTAAGTCCAGCATCTTCAATTAGTTTACCTGCAAACATGCCTTGAGGATTTTTAAAGATGCTCCCAGCGTTAGGCAAATCGACCGGTTGTGATTCTTTCCGTTTCTTTAAGAATTCGCGACGTCTTTCTTTAGCTTTTTCTTTATCTCCTTCAGGAAGAATAAAGTTGGCAGAAATGATGATAGTTTTTTCCAGATTAGATTTCCTGTAACCAAATCCACATTCTAATTTTGTTAATTTCTTTATTTTTTCGCCGACTAATACTTCAACACTTGTTATATAGTTAGAAATTTCCGTCCCGTATGCACCGGCGTTCATTACAATTGCACCACCAAGTGTCCCGGGTATTCCTGCTAAAGTCTCAATACCTATCAGAGAATTCTCCAAACAAACGTCCACAAGTTTTGAAAGCTTTACACCTGCTTCAGCATAAACGCTTGTATCTTCTACTTTAATTTTATTAAAACCATGTTCAAGGTTAATTACACATCCTCTAAATCCACTATCGCTTATTAAAATATTACTTCCGGTCCCAATTATTACCTTAGGATAATTAATTTCATTTAGGTACTTAATCAGATTAATCAAATCTTCTCTATCTAGTGGTTCAACAAAATAATCCGCTGGTCCTCCAATTTTAATTGTAGTATATTTATTCAGTGGCTCACTGATCATTATGTTGCCTTTGAAAAACGATTTTACCTTATCAATTGAAAACATAATCTCAACTTTGTGTTCTTAATTTTTCGAGAAAGATTTCACCAAATTTATAGATATCTCCAGCACCCATTGTGATTACAAAATCACCTTGCTGGACTACTTCCAACAAGACATTGGGTATTTCATGTTTATTTTCAACATAAATCACATTTTTGTGACCAAATTTTTTTGCCGCTTCAACAATCAATTCTCCAGTGATTCCTTCAATTGGATTTTCACGAGCAGGATAGACATCTGTACATATAAATACATCAGAATCAAGAAAAGATTGAGCAAATTCTTGGTAAAAATCTCTGGTTCTTGAGTAAAGATGCGGTTGAAATACTGCAACGATCCTTTTTTTCCATCCACTCCTTATGGCAGAGAGCGTAGCACTGACCTCTGTGGGATGATGAGCATAATCATCAACCACTATCAAATCATTTATTATTCCTTTCAATTCAAAACGTCTATAAACTCCGGTAAATTTTTTGAGCGCTGTTCTTATTTTATCAAATTCAACACCCAATTCATGAGCTATTGTAACTGCTACTAATGAATTTTTCACATTATGTATTCCCGGAATATTAATTTCAAATTCACCAGCATCTAAATTTTTGTACATTACTTTGAATCGAGAATTATTTTCTTTGAATGAAATATCATAAGCTTTAATGTCTGCTTGTGATGTTAAACCGTACGTAATAACTTTTCGATTGATTTTAGGAAGAATATCTCGTAACCCTGGTTCATCTAAACATAAAACGACAAAACCATAGAAAGGCACTTTATTGGCAAATTCAATGAATGCTGCTTTTATATCTTCTAAGTCTTTGTATATATCTAGATGCTCTTGCTCCAAAGTTGTGATAGCTGCAATAACTGGAGTAAGCATAAGGAAACTTCGATCAAATTCATCTGCTTCAACAACAATGAAATCACCTTTTCCCAGGCGAGCATTTGTACCACCCAGTCCACTCAATTTGCCACCCACTATTACAGTAGGATCAAAACCTGCTTCAAGTAACACTAAACCAACCATAGAAGTTGTTGTAGTCTTTCCATGAGTCCCGGCTATACCGACACCATATTTCAAACGCATTAGTTCAGCAAGCATCTCAGCACGGCGAATTACAGGGAGTTTACGTCTAATTGCCTCTTTTAATTCTACATTATCAGGTGTAATTGCGGAAGAATAAACTACCACATCAGCATCAGTTATGTTTGACTCGTGATGACCTTCATAAATTTCTGCACCAAGCAATTTCAACCTTTCAGTTGTTTCACTCATTGTTGTATCTGACCCCGAAACTTTAAAGTTCAATGCCAATAAAACCTCAGAAATACCACTCATTCCAATACCACCAATACCAATCATATGAACTTTATTAAAATTCTTGAGCATATTTGATCCTATTCTTTTCTTTCAATTAGTGTTTGTATTTCTAACAAATCTGACAAAAGCTCCTCACTATTTTCATAATCATAGGGACGAAACACAATTGTACCTGGCTCATTTTTTAATTTTATTCTCACAACTCTTGATAACTTAGAAAGTTGAAATTTACTTCCTCGTGTGATTATCAAACCATTAATATTGTTCAGTTCAACGAATCTCTTTTTAAATCTGGATGAAAATGTTATTTGACCATTTTGAATAAGGATTTCTCGATTCATTAATAGATTGTATAAGGTTGAGAATATCACATAAGCAATTACTACCAAAAAAAGAATGGTAATTGGATCTCTTATAATTTTTTCAAATTGAATACCTACAAATTGAATTCTTAGCAACAGATAAACTATCGATGCAAAAAGATAAACTAAAAATAACCGATAGTAAATTGTCATATCGTATCTGTATAATTTATTTTTCATACTCTTCCAAAATTTTTAGGATTCTTTTCACGATGATTTCATTTGCATCTTTCTTAAATAATGATTTCGCATTTTCAGAAATTCTTCTCATACTCACTTCATCTTTTAATAGTTCAACTATTTTTTTGTATAGAGCTTCTGATGTCTCATTATCTAGATGCAACTCAGCTGCAACTTTTTCATATAAAGCGAGTGCATTATAGTATTGATGGTTTTCAGCAACATTTGGTGATGGAACTAAAATTGAAACGAGTCCTTGATAAACTATCTCAGAAATAGTTGAAGCACCTGAACGAGAAATTAACAAGTCACAAATTGAATATGCATAATCCATTCTGTCTATAAATGGTATAATCACAACTTTTTCATTTTTCGGTAAATCTTTGTACAGCACATAATCCCGATTTCCAGTTTGCCAAATAACTTGATAATCCTTTGATAGCAAGTAATAAATTTCACGAATCTTATCATTTATAGATCTTGCGCCTAAGCTACCACCTAATATTAATATTGTTTTGAGTTCAGGAGAAAGATTGAAGTACTTTGCTGCTGCAATCCTATCATGTTTGAATAAACTTTTCCTGATGGGACTACCAGTAACGATCAAATTATTTTTATCCTTCAGATATTTTTTACTATCCTCAAAAGAGAGATACACCTCTTTAGCAAACGGTGCTAAAAATTTGGTCGCTATTCCTGGAAGCAAATTTGGTTCAATAAGCACAATCTCTTTTCCAAATAATCTTACTGCAAAAAGTGGTGGAACTGAAATATAACTTCCTGTTCCTATTCCTATAGCTGGCCTATATCTTAATACAAGAATTACTCCTTGAATTAATGAATAAATAAAACTAATCACAAACAAAATCATCTTAAAACTAATTTTTCTAGGTAACGCCATTATAGAAGTCCAGGAATATCTATAACCTAAATTTGGAATAATCTCAGATTCCATTCTCTTTTTAGTTCCAACAAAAAGTACTTCTTCAATCAAAGGATGCAATTTCAATTCATCGGCAATGGCAATGGCCGGAAAAAGATGTCCGCCAGTTCCACCTGCTGAAATTAAAATTCTTAATTTGTTTTTATTCTGTTTATTCGTCTGAATCATTACTGAACAATATCCTTGGATTTTCTTGCGATTTAATATTAGAAGCTACATTGATCATCACACCATAAGCTATCGAATGCATAATTAAAGCACTCCCACCATAACTTAAAAATGGTAATGGAAGACCTGTGTTAGGAGAAAATCCTATTACAACAAAAGTATTCACTATGACATAGAGAGTTAAAACAATTATAGTTCCCCCTACTATCATTTTACCAAAAACATCGTTCGTTTTTAGAATTATAATCACTCCTAAACCAATAATGAGCAAATAAATTAAAAGTACAGTCACAACTCCAATAAATCCAAATTCCTCACCTAAAATTGAGAATATGAAATCACCATAACATTCTGGTATAAAAGCTTCACGAAATCTACTCTTGCCAATACCAACTCCTAAGAGTCCTCCTGAACCCATTGCAATCAATGAATATTTTACTTGTGGATCAGCAAATTCCACAAAAGAACCAATGAACCTTTGAATGTATTCATTCATTCTTTGATAGCGATATTCAGCCGAAAGTAAAAACATTACGAAAAAAGGACTGATTGCAGAAACTGTCGAAATGATATGCTTTAAATTTCCTCCACCAATAAAAATAATTAACATTCCTGCGGTGAATACAAGTAAACCTTGTGAAAAATTCGGTTGAGCAAAAATCAATACAGTTAAGATCAATATCCAAAAAAGCATTGGTAAATATCCAAGTTTAAAATTTCTTACCTTATCGCCTTTATTATCAATTAAATTAGCCAGATGGAAGACCAGTACATATACTGCAATAAAAGAAACCTGTATTTCTATCCCTAAAAATTCTAAGGACCTAATCGCTCCTTTTTTAGCGACACCAAAAAATAATTGGAGTAATAATAGCACCACAATTAGAATAATTCCATGTAAAGTGAATTTCTTATACAATTGATATGGAATTGAAGATGTAATTACAATAAAAATGAATGCAAGAACTACTCTAATCAGATGATTTATCGTTAATCCATAAGAGTTCTTTTGAATTAATTCAGAAGCATCTACACTGGCGGACGCAACTAAGGTTATACTCATAAGAAAAAGTATTATTATCAGAGTAAATAAAATCGTTCCTATATTTTTTCCATTTAATCTGTTCATTCTAAAGCATTCACAATTTCTTTAAATGTCTTTCCTCTATGTTCAAAATCACGAAACATATCAAAACTCTTACAAGCTGGAGAAAACAAAACAATATCATTAGCACTACTATTTTCATATGCCATTTCTAAAGCTTCCTGTAATGAATCGCACTTTATCACATTTTTGAAGCTGGAAAAAACATTATAAATCTTTTCTTTAGTCTCTCCTATAGCGATAATGAACTTAACTTTACTTTTCACCAGCTCAAAGATCTCAGTGTAATCATTATCTTTTTCTCTACCACCCAGGATAAGTATAATTGGAGGATCAAAACTTTTTAGTGCGTAATAAGTTGATCTTACATTGGTTGCCTTGGAGTCATTTATAAAAGTTACACCTTTAAGAACGCGTACGACCTCCTGTCGATGCTCTACTCCTCGAAAACTTTTTAAAGACATTCTAATGGCTTCTAAATCACAATCGAAATAAGTTGCCACTAATATTCCAGCCATCGTATTGTAGTAGTTATGTACTCCAACCAGTTGTAAATCCCTTGTATCAATCACTTTAAGCGGTTTCTGTAAACTTACCTGTAAATTCCTTTGATAATTTTTTATAAAAATAGATTCGCCTGAAAGAAAGATTGAAGCTGAATTTTGGTCATAAATTGAAAACGACTTTTTAATAAACGAACCGTCTTTAATGTTTTGCGTAATGTTAATATCATCCAGATTGTAAATAAAAAGGTCATTTTCCTTTTGATTTAGAGTAATTCTAAATTTTGACGAAATATATTTTGAAAAGTCATTCTCATAACGTTCAAGATGATCAGGAGTGATGTTCAAAATAACAGAAACATTAGGATGAAACGATTCTATAGTATCTAGCTGATAACTACTCACCTCTAACACTGTAATCGAATCATCAGTTGTTTTATCAACAAAATTTGAGAAAGCTTCGCCTATGTTACCACCAATAAATGTTTTGAAACCACAATTTGATAGAAGATGATGAGTAAGAGCCGTTGTAGTAGTTTTACCATTAGTGCCAGTAATTCCGACAATTTTCCCCTTAGCAAACAAACTAGCAAATTCTAGTTCACCAAAAATTGAAATTCCTATTTTTCTCGCTTTTTGTATTACCGCTGAATCAAGTGGAACTCCCGGACTGACCACAATAAAATCACAATCAAAAACATTATCTGTATGATTACCAAATTCTGTAACAATATTTGCCTCCAAAAGTTGATTGAAGATTTTTGGTTCAAGATTATTTTGGCCACTTTCACTTAATAAAACTTTAGCACCTTTTTTCGCCGCAAGTAATGATGCAGCAATTCCACTCCGCCCTGCGCCAATTACCGTTATTTTTTTATTTAGAAGATTTAATTCCATTATCTAATCTTAAAAGTTGTTAAGCTAATAATTGCTAAAATTATCGCGATTATGTAAAAACGAACTACAATTTTTGGTTCAGGCCATCCAAGTATTTCAAAATGATGATGAAGCGGTGCCATTTTGAAAACTCTACGACCTTCTCCATATTTCTTTTTCGTGTACTTGAAATAATATCTTTGAATAATTACTGAAACAGTTTCGGCAAAGAAAATTCCACCTAAAACCGGAAGAAGAAGTTCCTTTTTTACCAAAATTGAAAGAGTTCCGAGTGCACCACCTAAAGCAAGAGATCCAGTATCACCCATGAAAACTTGTGCTGGGTATGAATTAAACCAAAGAAATCCTAATAAAGCACCTACAGCAGCTGCACAGAAAATTGTTAACTCACCAGCACCTGCTAGATAAATGATATTCAAATAATCACTATATACAATGTTTCCGGTTACATAACTGAAAATAGCAAGAGTTAGCATAGCGATTGCAACTGTACCTGCAGCTAGACCATCGAGACCATCCGTCAAATTTACAGCATTTGCCATTCCCATAATTATAAAAATGACAACAGGTATGTAAAAGTGTGAAAAATCAAAATTCAGATTTTTAAAAAATGGAAGAGTTGTTTCAGTCCTAACTTGTTCAAATTCCGGCAAGTAATAAACCGCAAGTCCAACGGCTAATCCAATGATAAATTGAAGGATTAGCTTATATTTTTCAATTAAACCTTTACGATATTTTTTAACTACTTTTAAATAATCATCAAGAAGGCCCACACCAAACAACCACAAAGTTGAACCAAGAATAATAATGATAAATGTACTTAATAAGTCCGCCCAAAGTATAACCGGAACTACAATTGCTAACACTATAATTATCCCACCCATTGTGGGAGTACCTTCCTTATTCCAGTGCGATTTAGGTGCTTCAAGTTTTTTCGCTTCACCAATCTGATTTTTCTTTAACCAGTTAATAATCTTAGGTCCAAAGTAAAATGCAATTATTAACGATGTTACAGCTGCTGCAGCTGAGCGAGTGGTTATATACTTAAAAGCCCCCAGTCCGGGAATTTTATAAGCATCTCTTAAAAATTCAAATAAATAGTAAAGCATAATTAATCTCTTAAATGATTAAGTATATCTTCCATTTTCATTTTTCTTGAACCCTTCAGAAGAATTAATGAATTTGGTTCAAGTTCGCTCCTTAGTTTTTCGGAAAGAATTTTTTTGTCATCAAAAATTTTTGCATCGTAACCGAGTCCTGTCAATTCGTCCAGCGTAAATCGAACAAGATCACCAAACAGATAAATCTTATCAATTTTATTCTCTATCAGTTCATAAGCAAGCTCACGATGGAATTTTTCAGAGTACTCTCCAAGCTCTAACATGTCACCAAGAATTGCAACTCGTTTTTCAAAACCTTTCATAATATTCATTGTTCTTATTGCCATTTTCATTGAATCAGGATTGGCGTTATATGAGTCATTTATTACAACAAAATCATTAATTCTGATTACCTGCATTCGTTTATCATAAGATTTGAATGATTCAAGTGCTTCTTTAATTTTTTTAAGTCCAATACCGAATTTTAATCCAACTGCAGCAGCACAAAGTGCATTCGAAGCTGTATGTAATCCATAAGTTGAAAGTTCTATATCAATTGATTTCCCTTTATATGAAATTATTATAGAAGGTTGTGCTAAATCATTTACCGAGATTATTTTTCCTTTTACATCTGATTTTGAATTGAACCCAAATGTGAATTTTTTCTTTAATACCTTAGCCTGGTTACGAACATTTTTATCATCATTGTTTACAAAACCTAACCCGCTCTTATTTCCTAAATATTTGAACAAAGTCCCTTTTTCTTTTGCGATTGCTTCCACAGAACCAAAAAATTCGATGTGTGCTGTGCCAACATTCGTAATTGCACCGTAATCAGGTTCAACCATATCACACAAAATCGACATCTCTCCAACTTGATTAATACCCATCTCTATGACTGCTAAATGATGTTGCTTTTTAAGCCGAAATAAATTTAATGGAATTCCGATTTGATTGTTTAAGTTACCTTCAGTTTTAAGTATGTTAAATTTTGTTGAGAGTATATGTGCTATCATTTCTTTAGTTGTTGTCTTTCCATTTGAACCCGTTATACCGATTATCTTTGTGCCAACTTTTTTTCGAATAATATTTCCCAGCTGACCTAATGCTTTAATAGTATCATCAACTACAATTAATGGGCAATCAAGAGTTTTTAATTGATTCACATGATTTCTATCAATGACAGCACAACTTGCCCCTTTTTTAAAAACCTCCTTAACAAATTCATGACCGTCATGATTTGCTCCTTTAATAGCAAAGAAAATCTCTCCTTCTTTAATATTCCTCGAATCAATACTAACTCCAGAAATATTTTTTATTAAATTTTTTCTTATAAAAGCCACATTCTGAAGTTTATTAATATCACTTAAAGATATTCTCATGTATTGAACCTCTTTATTAGATATCTTTCAACAACTTCACGATCATTGAATGGAATAACTTTATCTTTGATGATCTGAAAATTCTCATGTCCTTTTCCAGCAACTAAAATAACATCTCCATTTCTCGCCATTTGAATAGCGCGCTTAATCGCCTCTTCTCTATCTTCAATTACCAAAACATTTTCATTTAACTCTAAACCCGAAAGAATATCGTTAAAAATTTGTGATGGTAACTCAAATCTAGGATTATCATTCGTAATGATTACAACATCACTCAAACTCTTTACAATTTTCCCCATGAAAGGTCTTTTGGTTCTATCTCTATCGCCCCCTGCACCAAAAACAGTGAACACTCGTGAATTACTGAATTCATACTTAAGTATATCACGAATTGTACTTAATACATTTTCGAGTGCATCGGGAGTATGAGCATAATCAACAATAACTTTCACAGGATAATTACCCACTACCTCAAATCTACCTGGAATAGGTTTTAAATTTCTCATACTTTCAACTATCACAGGAATATCAATGCCTAATTCAGCACAAGTAGCAATTGAACCAAGCAAATTATAAATATTAAATCTACCGATTAAATTAGACTTAACAGAGTAATTCTCACCTTTTGCAAAAAGTATAAACTCAATTCCATTCATCGAAATTTTTGGTTCAACAAAACGATAATCCGCCTCTAATGATGAACCGTAACTCACAATTTTTGCTTTACAGTCTAATGTTATTTTTTTGCCGTACTCATCATCTATATTTACAATTGCAATAGCATCCAGATTTAGTTCATCGAACAATTTCTTTTTGGCATTGAAGTAATTCTCCATTGTTTTATGAAAATCGAGATGCTCTTGTGTCAAATTTGTGAAAATTGCACCTGTGAAGTTCACTCCATATACCCGATTTAATTCAAGTGAATGCGAAGAAACTTCCATAACACAATATTTACATCCTGCTTCAACCATCCGAGTGAACAAATCGTTAATTTTTGGACTTTCAGGTGTAGTTTTTTCTGCCGGTATGACAGTATCACCGATAAAATTTTGAATAGTCCCGATTAAGCCAGTTTTATAACCTGCTCTTTCAAGTATAGATTTAATCACATAGGTTGTAGTTGTCTTGCCATTTGTACCTGTTACTCCAATAATTTTAAGTCTTGTTGATGGTTTTTCATAAAAATTATTGGATAGTACTGCCAAAGCTTTACGAGAATCTTTTACTAAAATTTTAGTTACATTTTGATGAACCAGATAATCATTTGAAATTTTTGAATCGTCTTCAATTACAATAACCGTCGCACCTTTTGCAATTGCTTCCATTACAAAATCGTGTCCATCAACATTAAATCCTTTTACAGCAACAAACAGTGAATTTCTTTTAACTTTTCTTGAATCGTAAGATATGTCCACAACATCTTTTCTTTCTACTTCCCCTGATAATTGAATTACTTCAAGTCCTGCTAATAAGCGTTCTAAATTCATTTTTTTAATTACACCTTATTCTAATTAATGAATCGGATTCTATTACCGTACCAGGTTTAATGCTCTGATATACGACGTAGCCAGTTCCCTCAACAACAAAAGGAACTTGTAAACTTTTTAGTTTAGTAACAGCAATTTTCTTTGGTAATCCTACGAGTGAAGGAACTATTCTATTATTACCTTCTTTATGCAGATTTTCAGACGAATTATCAAGAAGAAAGATGACTTTCTTATGTTTGGAATCGTAGATTTGACCTATAACTATATCACCTTTTCCTGTTAATTCAACTTTTACATCGAAACTTTTTGCAGTTTCAATTGCCTTATCAACAAAATTACCAGTCAAATCAGGAAAAACTTTTCTACCAGAATCATGTTTATGTGTGTACATTTTCTTATTAATCTCTATCATTTGATGATCTCTTTGCCATATTTTATCCCCAACTCTTTTAAAGACAGGCGCGGCTATCTCTCCTGCATAATATCCACTCTTAGGTGAATCTATTTTGATAAGAATTAAATACTTCGGATTATCCACCGGGAAAAAACCAATAAATGACGAAATATATTTTCCCTTTGTGTAACCAACATTTTCAAAATACTTTAACGCTGTGCCTGTCTTACCACCACAACTTACATTTTCTAATTTTGCCTTCCTGCCAGTTCCTTCTAAAACAACTTTCTCTAACAAAGCTTTTACGATTACTGATGTGTTTTTAGAAATTACTTGACGAATTTCTTTTGGTTTAAATTCTTCAACTACTACATCCTTATCATTAAAAATCCTTTTAACAACAAAAGGCTTTAATAACATACCACCATTTATAACCGCTGCGTACATCATCACTAATTGTAATGGCGTAATTGAAATAGAATAACCATGAGATATCCAGTACACGTTTAGATCATCCGATTTATTAGATAGAACAAATTTCCCTCTCACCTCGCCAGGTAAATCGATACCTGTTAAATTTCCAAAACCAAATTTCATTAAAGAATTATTCATATTTTCTACACCAATCATCTTGCCAATCTTTGCAAAAACAATATTACTAGAATAGATAAGTGCTTCAGCTGGAGTAAGCATCTCAAATTTGAAGTGATCATCAGAAATTGACATATGGTTTGTAACTTTAAACAATCCTCTTTCAGCTGAGACAAGTGTGTCAAGTTTAATTTTGTTCAATTCAAATGCCGTTGCCAATGTAAAAGTTTTAAAAGTTGAACCAGGATCATAAATGATAGAAATTGCTTTATTTTTTCTTACTTCGTCTGAATATTTATAATACTCCTGCGGATTGAAAGTGGGATAATTTGCAAGTGCTAAAATTTCTCCTGTGTTTGGATCAATAACCAATCCTAATGTTGAATTAGCTTTAGTCTCCTCATAAACGATTTTAATTTCATCTTCCAATATTTTTTGTATTTCCCTATCTATTGTAAGTTCTAAATCATACCCGTCAACAGCTTCCGTACTTTTTTCAACTATAATTCCCTGTCTCAACCCTCGAGCATCTTTCCGGTAAACAATTTTTCCTGGGGTTCCCTGAAGAATTTTATCATAATATTTTTCTACTCCATCTAACCCTCGAGAATTTTTATCGACATATCCAAGCACATGAGCAGCTAAAACATTATTAGTGTATAACCGCTTAGAATATTTCTCAAACCCGATACAAGCAAGTAGATTTCTATATGACTTCCTTGCCTTCAGTTCAATTAATTTTAGATATTTATCGTACGATAAATCATTTTCTAAGTAAACTATACCTGATTCGTCTTTACCACCTCCTTTAAGCCTGGAATTATAAGTATTAGCGTTATTACCTGTTACTGTGTAAAGGATCTTGATAAGGGTATCCTTTTCTACTTTACTTAAATTTCTCAACATCGATTTATCTACATACATTCGGAAAATCTTTTTTGTTGATGCAAGAAGATTCCCATTTCGATCATAAATCTCACCTCGAAAAGGCATTTGCGTTTCAGTTGATTCAGTAATGGCTAATGCATAATTGTGATAGTTTTCATGCATTTTGATTTGAATATTCCACAACCTGATAAATAAAATCACAAAAAAAGAAAAAAATACAATCAATAAAAAAATCAACCTTTTCTCATTCATTTTGAACTTTTTCCAGTTTTTCTTTTCTAATATTCAATATGATAATCTCATCTTTCGGAAAAATCATCCCTAACCTTTTTGTTGCACGATCTACTATTATTTCTTTTGCTGTTAGAGACTCAATTTTAGATCTTAGCTCATTGTTTTCAGCAATTAACATTTCATATTCTTTAAGTTTAATGTCTA
>CAKZPH010000205.1 GCA_937138605.1 uncultured Ignavibacteriales bacterium | reverse complement strand
TCTCTATAGTCTTTGGAAAAGTAACCATATTTATTCTTGAACATTGCTACTCCAATATTGATTAATGATTAATTCATTTCACAACTGTCAAATTTAAGTTTGAAATTAACTATTTTTTTAGGCTTTATTTCAATTTCAATTTTATCATCTTGAACTTCCAACTCTTGCATTATTTTCTCTTCCAAAGTGACCTGATAAGCTAAATTGATGTTTTTGAAGAATTCTATCTTAGTCTTAATGCATTCGGAACTCGGATTATAAACTCTTAAAATATATCCTTCTCCATCTTCCGATTTCTTAAAGGCACTAAAACAGATATCTTCCGGAAGAACTTTCAGAAAAGAGTTTGTAACCGAGAAATTTTTAACTAAGTTACTTGTTTCAATAGCACTTAGTGGATAATTAAATTTCATTGCTTCATTAAAGACTTTACCATCTTTCCAAAAACCCCTGTGAGGATAAAGTGCTAAACGAAAAATATGTTTACCTAAACATTGAGAACCCTTCATTTCTAAATATTCTTCCACTGATGATGGGATGATAACATAACTAAAGGACCTTAATAAAGTCAAAGCAATCGTTCTACTAGTATTATCTAACACTTCATATTCTTTTAGTCCATCAACAATTATTGCAAGACCCTTCTCTCCATCACTTATGTCAACAAAATGATGAAGTGGAAAATCATACATTGGTTTTTCAACCCAATTTTGGGCATCAATTCTTTCTATTTTACGTTCAACTACATCAAATTGACCTTCAGCAAAATGATATTTTGCATTAATTTTTGTGGGGAACATGATACGAAGTCTGTGATTTTCAATTGTATTGTTAACATGAATTTCCAGGTCGACTCGTGGCGAAAATTTTTGAATTGTTGCGATTAGTCGAATTGGAATTTTACCATTGTTTGTTGTTATCTCTCTGTCTGAAAGGATTTTAATTTTTCTCTTTGGTATTTTAAGTGCTATATCTATCTGTGCTCTAGCGAGTAAAGTTCCATTCTCAATTAATTTTATACGAGCTTTTTCACTTAAAGAATTAATAAATGGTTTGAATGGATTATTAATCCATGCGTGTCCTCCTTCACCTTCATCGTAAAAATATGCAAGCTTATCGTAAGTATAGTTGTTTATTTTGTCTTTTATTTTAAGAGTACCATTTTGATTAATTTCCAACGTTATGAATTCATTTTCAAGGATTAATTTATCATTCTTCTTTTTTGCAATTTTTTGCTTGGACTTTTCAGATGAATTCTTTTCGGGAAGAATCAGGAAGGTTTTGTAACCAAACGATGGAACATCTTTAAGATAAGCATATAACTTATAACGATTAACTTTAAAATACATTGGTCTATCGATCATTTGCTCAAGAACAGGTTCATAATATTCATTTGAAGAGATTTGTACGGGAATATTTTCTCCATTTGTTAAATCGATCATTTTAATACTTCCAATATCAAATTCAACGGGCATATCGATAAACAATGGAATTACTTCATTTCTTAGATACAATGTGGGATTAAAAACGGTTAAGTAATTTTCTTTTACATTCGCTTTAGTTTTAATTTCTCCGTTCGATAAAATAAACTTCAGAGATTTACTAAATATGCCTTTAGATATTTCAATAACTTGTTTGTATCTATTAATCATATCATTGTGAACAGCATCAAGACTACACCCGCCAATTGAATCATGACTTGAATTTTGAACGAGCAATTTCCACGCTAAGTTTAGATAATTATCATTTGTATCGTTACCCAGTAATGCTGAGAAATTATAAAACGGCTCAGCGTAATATTGTAACCATCTTTCAGCATCAAAGTTTAACAGCTTTAAATCCATTCTTGCTGACGTTGTATAACCGTAAAGGTTACCACTTCGTAAATCATATTGTGAACTTCTTCTTTCGCCCTTTACAACAGGTAATTCATTCCTCTTGATTGATTTCTTGACATCTTCAGAATAATCTTCAAGTGTACTATGAATTATTGTTAGTTCGGGGAAAATTTTTTTGATGTCTTCAATTATTTGAACGGTTTTTATATTAGGTCCACTCGAATCGTGACCTTCCATCCAGATAACGTGAGGAGTGGTGAAATCATTAACTTGATCTTGTATGATTTTTTCAACTTGAGTTTTGATGTTTTGAAAGTAATATGTATCTGCTGGTTTAACATTAAAATAATCCTCTTTGTAGAGACTTTCGTCAACAAAATGAAAAAGCATTCCTTCGCGTTTCCAGTCAAACTCGATATCTGTTGGAAACTCATTAAACACTACAGGTCGGTAAATGTAAAAATAAAAATTGTATCGAGGCATTGTTGAGAATCTTGATGCTAAAACTTGCGTTCCATCTGCACCTTCCCATATAAATTCAGCCTTTGGAGCATCCAGAGAATTAACTCCACGATAAAACATGATAAAGTCAATTCCAAATTCAGTGTAAATCTGAGGTAATTGGGAAATCTGTCCCCAAGAGAAAGGAGAGTAACCAACTTTACTTACTCTACCCATTTCATTGGCAATTCTGTGGCCAATGAGTAAGTTTCTAATTAAATTTTCGCCTCCAACTTGAAATTCATCGGGCAATACGTACCAGGGTCCAATAAAAAGTTTTTTATCTTTAACTAATTGACTTAAAATATCTTTTTTGTGAGGTTTAATTTCCAAATAATCTTCAAGAACTATTGTTTGTGAATCGAGATGAAACGCTCTGTATCTTGATTCAGTTGTAAGTATCTCAATTACTTTATCAAGTGTTTCCACTAGCATTTGACGGTTTAGTTGAAAAGGAAAGCGCCATTCTCTATCCCAGTGTGTATTTGATATAATGTGAAATATTCTTTCCTTTAATTCCATCTTTATCCTTTTACAAAACAATTATGTTTTATGATAAATTCGGGTAAACCGTTATGTAAAATATAGGAAGAAGCACTTAAATCGTGTCCTTTTGTTTGAGGGAACGGTACAGCCATAACAAGTCCAATTCCTGCGGCGCGTAGAGCAATCGTTCCACTTTGACTATCTTCAAATCCAATAACCTTGTCAAAATCATCGGGAGTTATAGCCAGTTTGTGTAATGCTATGCTATAAAGGTCGCGATGAGGTTTAAGTCTAATTTCATGGGCATCGGTTGCAGTAACAAATGCATCGTAATAATTTTTATATGATGAAAATATTCGTTTTAGTTTTGATTTTCTTGAACTTGAAATATTCCATGTACCAATTTCTTCTTTGATTTGATTGAAAATTTCGCTGAGCACAATCTCTGCTTCAAAGTAAATTGAGGAAGTGACAATAGCAACTTTTGCTGGATTTGATTCGAAATGTCGTCCTAAAAACGAGAGCTTTGATTTAACTTCTTCGAAATCAAAATCAATTTGTTGCAATTGATTCTTACGCTTAAAATCATTAATAAGTTGATTAGCTAAATTCGCTGCTTCGGTTCCTAAAAATCCTTTGACTAATGGTAA
>CAKZPH010000204.1 GCA_937138605.1 uncultured Ignavibacteriales bacterium | reverse complement strand
ATATTTTTTATTGATTCACCTTATCACTTCTCTCGTAGTTCTATCTATACTAACGATGCAGATGAAAGTGAAAGATTTCTTGTTCTTTCATTTGCTTTTATCGAAATATGCAAACGAATGAACTGGATTCCTGACATTATTCACACAAACGATTGGCCCTCTGCAATTTTGCCATATCTCATCAAACATAAAGATGAAAATTCCAACTTCAAACACACCGGATCATTGTTAACTATTCATAATATTGAATACCAGGGAAATTTCGAACCACAGATAATTTTTGAAAATAAACTCGATGGAAAATATTTCTATCCAGGCGGACCTTTAGAATTTCACGGAAAAGTATCATTCCTAAAAGCGGGAATCATATTTTCTGACATCATAACAACTGTAAGCGAAAACTATGCAAGAGAAATTTTAACTCCAGAATTTGGAGCTGGACTGGAAAAGGTTCTTGAAACAAGACAAAAAGATTTATATGGCATATTAAATGGTGCTGATTACTCTGATTGGAATCCATTGACTGATAAATATATCCCCTTCCATTTCTCACAAAAATCACTTTATAGAAAAGTTAAAAATAAAATTTATCTACTTCGAACTTTCAAACTACCAGAAGAAAAAGATGTACCGCTTATTGGAATAGTTTCAAGATTAGTAACGCAAAAAGGTTTTGATTTAATTCAGGCTGGATCAAAGGAACTTACAGAATTAAACTGTCGATTTGTTGTTCTGGGTCAAGGTGAAAAAAAATTTGAAGATTTATTTAGAAGTCTTGCTTATGCTTTCCCTTCAAAATTTGGAGTAAAAATTGGTTTTGATAATTCCCTTGCACATTTGATTGAAGCAGGCGCTGATTTGTTCCTGATGCCATCACGTTACGAACCTTGTGGATTAAATCAAATTTATAGTTTAAAATATGGTACCATTCCAATTGTTCGCAAAACTGGCGGCTTAGCAGATACAGTGCGTGATTGGCACCACTTCAAAAGCTTAGGATTAGAAAACGGTACTGGTTTTGTATTTGAAGACTATGATGCGAAGGAAATGATTGATACAATTAAAAGAGCTATAGAAACGTATCATCAAAAAGAAATCTGGAAGAAAATTCAAATCAACGCAATGAATGAAAACTTCTCATGGGAGAACTCAGCTAAAAAATACTATGATTTGTATAAGTTAATCTCCCAACAAAAAAGACACCACTAATATATTCTTCACCTGAAAGCTTTATGAAAAAATTTGTATTAGTAATCGATAATTATGATTCGTTCACTTACAATCTTGTACAGCAATTAAAAATATTAAACGTCAATTTTGAAGTTTACAAAAATGATGAAGTCAATTATGATTTAATTGAAAGACTAAAACCAGATAAAATTTTGATTTCCCCTGGACCGGGTCGTCCTGAAAATTCCAAAGGTTCACTCGAGATCATCGAAAAATTTCATAAAGAAGTACCAATACTCGGCGTATGTTTAGGACATCAAGCAATAGGATATTCATTTGGTGCAAAGATCATCAGGGCTAAAAATATAATGCACGGAAAAACTTCGAAAATTTATCATGATGGTAAATCAATTTTCTTAAATATTCCAAACCCATTTGAAGCAACACGTTATCACTCATTAGTTTTAGAGAAAAACTCACTTGCCTCTGATTTTGAAATATCTGCCATAAGTGATGATGATGAAATCATGGCAATTCGCCATAAAAATTTTCCACTGGAAGGAGTGCAATTCCATCCTGAATCTATTATGACCATATGGGGACTTAAATTAATTGAGAACTGGTTGAGTAGAAGTCACTAATTAAATTCAAGAATTTTTTACAATTAATTCAAATTCAATAAAACATTTCTACCCAAAATATCTCATT
>CAKZPH010000203.1 GCA_937138605.1 uncultured Ignavibacteriales bacterium | reverse complement strand
GTTTTAGTAGTAAAACCACCTATGGTATCGACTAACTTTCTTACCCGAGATGACGTCGAAAGAGAACTTCATCTCAAATACAAACAGGACGACTTTTTTGAGTTCTGAATTTAACTGGAGGAACTTTTTAATATGTTCAGAAAAGCATTTCTAGTTAATTTTCTAGTTTTAGTTTCTATCATACTAAACTGTGTTTATGTTTATGGTCAAAGTGACGATGAATGTATGAGCTGTCATAGTGATAATGAACTAACGATGGAGAGAAAGGGAAAGAGTGTTTCTCTTTTTGTTGATCAAAAAGTATTAAAAACATCTGTACACAGTAGATTAAGTTGTGTATCTTGTCATGTAGGATTTAAGGCCGATGAATTACCTCACAAAGAAAATATAGAACCAATCCTTTGTTCAAGTTGTCATAAAAATGCTCCGGTTAAGCATCTTTTTCATCCTAGGATGTTCAAAATTTCGGAACTAAGTGGTAATGCAGATGTTAATTGTAAAACTTGCCACGGTACACATGATGTAAAGTCTACAAAATCTCCAACATCAAAATTTTATTCAGCAAATTTAACTGAAGCCTGTGGTAGCTGTCACAGGGAGGTTAAGATTGAATATATTCAATCAATTCATCATCGTGCATTTGTAGAGAAATTACCTTTTGCACCGAATTGTATGACATGTCACAAGAGTAAAATATCGAAAACATATGTTCAAAGAGATTCAGTTGCTGGAAAGATTGCGCAGGAAAAGATTTGTTTAGCATGTCATTTAGAAAAACCAGAGGTTTCGAAGTTAATACCAATAAAATCGAGTTTTATAAAAGCATATGAAAATAGCGTACATGGACAAGCGTTGTTGAAAGGAAATTCTAAAGCTGCTAACTGTGTTGATTGTCATGGTTCACATTTAGTTATTAAAGGGACAGACGAAAAATCTTCAGTATCAAAATTTAATGTAGTTCAAACTTGTGCCAAATGTCATGATAAGATTGCAAAAGAATTTGTTGAAAGTTCGCATGGTGTTGCACTGGCAAAAAGAAATATGGATGCACCAACCTGTACAGATTGTCACGGAGAACACAACATTTTAAGTCCCAATGACCCTCGAGCACCTGTATCTTTTAGAAATCTCTCCGTTCAAGTCTGCTCACCATGCCATTCTTCTGTTAAATTATCTGAAAAATATGGTTTATCTCCAAAACAAGTTCAATCTTTTGAATTAAGTTATCATGGACTTGCGATAAAAGGTGGCGCAACTGAGGCAGCAAACTGTGCAAGTTGTCATGGCTATCATAATATCAAACCATCCACAGATTCCACTTCTTCAATTCACAAAGCAAATCTTGTTAAAACTTGTGGTCAATGTCATCCTGGAGCAAATCAGAGATTTGCCGAAGGCAAAATTCATGTGATAGAAACTGAAAACGATGAACCGATTTTGTATTTGATTTCAAACATTTACATAGTTCTAATTGTTACAATAATTGGTTCAATGTTCGTTCATAATACAATTGATTTTATTCGCAGAGCAAAACGTAGAAAGATGATTCAGCGTGGATTAATTGTGGAGGTACATCATGGACACGCCCTATATCTACGTATGACATTGAACGAAAGAATCCAACATTTTCTTTTGATGATTAGTTTCTTTGCATTGGTTATAACTGGATTTGCATTAAGATTTCCTGATGCGTGGTGGGTACGACATTTACGTGAATTAATTCCTGGATTTTTTGAATGGAGAAGTTTAATACATCGAATCGCTGCCGTAGTTATGGTTGCTGACTCTATTTATCATATCTTTTATTTGGCTTTTACTGAGAGAGGTAGACAATTATTCAAAGATTTGTTGCCTAATTTTCAAGATGTTAAAGATGCTATTGGCATGATTAAATTTAATCTTGGAATTTCTCCTGTAAAACCTAAACTTGATAGATTCAGTTATGTTGAAAAAGCTGAATATTGGGCTCTTATATGGGGAACGGTAGTTATGACCATAACTGGCATTATCATGTGGTTTGAAAACACATTTATTGGAATTTTCACAAAACTTGGTTATGATATCGCAAGAACTATACATTACTTTGAAGCATGGCTCGCATTTCTCGCAATTCTCGTATGGCATTTTTACTACGTTATTTTAAATCCAGATGTTTATCCAATGAACCTCGCGTGGATTAAAGGTACTATAACAGAAGAGGAGATGGCAGATGAACATCCACTTGAACTTGAACGAATTAAAAAACAGCAAGAAGAACAACAGAAACAAGAAGCAAATAAAATAAGTGAAAAGTTACCTGAATAAGTTTATTTAAATCAGAAAATGACATTGAACAGGTGTTATGAATTTCGTGTTGATTTAATATTTAAAGGTTTTTATAATGTCTAATAAATAAAAAGGGCTTACAATGAGAAAACATCTACCAACTATTTTTTACAATCCTGTATCACTTGTCGGTGGAGGTCTTGCGGCGGTAAGTTTCGGATTAATATTATTTTTGGTAATTCTCGAGTTATTCGCCGGTATGTCTAAGCCTTATGTTGGAGTTATTGCTTTTGTTGTGCTTCCCGTCTTTTTGTTAATCGGAATTTTTCTTTTTTTTCTTGGTGCAATTAGAGAGAGAAAACGAAGAATATCAGGAGGAATTAAAGAAATTATTTTTCCCGTAATTGATTTGAATGATAAAATACAAAGGAGAGCTGTCTTTTATTTTTCTGCTGGGGGAATTCTATTTTTGATTTTTAGTGCGTTTGGAAGTTTTAAAGCCTATGAATATACAGACTCAAATGCCTTTTGTGGTGAGATTTGTCATAGAGTGATGGAGCCAGAGTACGTTGCATATAAATTTTCACCTCACTCCAGGGTAAGTTGTGTTCAATGTCATATTGGTCCTGGCGCAGATTGGTTTGTACGTTCAAAACTCTCTGGTGCGTATCAAGTTTATGCGACTTT
>CAKZPH010000202.1 GCA_937138605.1 uncultured Ignavibacteriales bacterium | reverse complement strand
CATTATACAGGAGCAGATTATTTTCCGAGGCAATACTGGAGTTTGAAAAGGTCATAAAAGTTGATACAGAGGATACTTCTTCACAAATCTTTATTGACCGTTGTTTTGAATTCATAAATCACCCGCCACCGGAAAACTGGAATGGTGTCTACGAATCTAAAATTAAATAGAGTTAAAACTAGTGAAAGAGCAATTCACATTTACAAACATTTTGAGATTTATCATTACAATACTTTTAATATGGGCGCTCGAAAGAAATCCATACGGTACTATGTTTTATTAAGATGGTTAACATCAGCTGCTGGACTGTTTATGGCTTATCGTGCCTATATTTATAAAAAAGAAAACTGGATTTGGTTATTTGGTTTTATCGCCATTTTATTTAATCCATTTTTTCCAGTTCATCTTGGAAGAGAAATCTGGCAAATTGTTAATGTGATAACAGCAATCATATTTTTAATATCAATTAGGTTCGTAAAGTGAAACTATATAGTAATCACTGATGAGAGTTTTATATAAAAAAGTTAAGTTAAATTTCTGGGCCGAATTAGTTGATCTATTAGATGAAAAAATTGTTAAGCTTGAAGGCATTGAAAAAAAGTATGGTGAAAATTTCGTTAGTTTTTTTCACGAATTTATTGATAAAAGAAATGTTAAGGACTTAATTGAGTCATTTGGTGTTCCACATACTGAAGTAGATGTAATTCTCATAGATGGAAGGCCGGTTAGATTTTCTTACATAATAGAAGACAAAAACATGGTCGAAATATTCCCAAAATTATCTGAAAACTTTTGGCAGAAATATTCGTCTGATAAAGAGTTAAAATTAATTCATCTAAAACCAAAGTTGTCGCTTCATAAAAAATTTGTTTGTGATGTTCATCTGGGGAAATTAGTAAAAAAACTTCGCATGTTAGGTTTAGATGTTTATTATAAAAATGATTTATCGGATGAACAAATTATCAATGTTAGTAAATCAGAAAAAAGAATAATTTTGACCAGAGATTTGGGTTTGCTAAAAAGGTCTGATGTGAAGAATGGATATTTTGTTCGAAATGTGGAAGTTAATGAACAAGTTAAGGAGGTACTTCATAAATTTCATTTATCATCAGAAATAAAATTTTTAACGAGATGTCTTGAATGTGGTGATAAAATTAAAAAGGTAAGTAAAAATTTCGTTAAAGATAAAATTAATTTAAGAACTTTTAGGTATTTCGATGAATTTTATTATTGCTCGAACTGTGAGAAAGTATTTTGGTGTGGTTCACACTATCGAGCTATGAAAAATTTCCTCAATAACACGATAGGTGATTTCAAGCATTATTTTAAAGTGTAATTACCTTGATTTATTTATTAATAAATTTCATATTAAAAGAGAGTTGTAGTAAAATATGGGACAGCAACAGATTCTTCTCATTGTTATTTCAATGATAGTGGTTGGAATAGCAGTAGCTATTGCTATAAACTATGCTACTTTAAGCTATTCAAGTGCTAACAGAGATGCAGTTATAGCAGATATACATAATATAATATATCATGCCCAGCAATATTATAGAAAGCCAATGGCTCTTGGTGGTGGAGGGTATTCTTTTCTATCCTATACTATTCCATCCAATTTTCAAGAAACACCTAATGGAACGTATACATTAACAATAGAAAACAAAGATATGATATATGTTGTTGGCGTTGGTAAAGAAATTGGCGATGATAAAATAAATAAAGTAAAAGTTGATTGTAAAATCACTCCAGAAGACTTTTCGCTCAGAATTCTGAATTAGTTCTAAACTATTTGTATTTATCTTTAGTTATTTAAAATTGGAATTTCAGATTTAATTGTATTATTTTCAATCGTATGATAAAGGAGAACTCAAATGGAAATACTTCATATCCATCCAAAAAATCCACAAATAAGATTTATTAATCGCGCCGTTGATGTTCTTAGAAATGGTGGCATAATAGTTTATCCAACTGACACTGTTTATGGGTTAGGTTGTGACATTTATCATAAGAATGCCATTGAAAAAATTTATCATATTAAACCTAATTTGGATGAAGATAAACCTTTGAGTTTTATTTGTGCAGATTTAAAGGATATTTCCACATATGCAAAAGTTTCTACACAAGTTTATAGACTACTTAAATATGCCTTACCTGGACCTTATACTTTTATTTTACCAGCCGCAAAGGAAGTTCCAAAAAAATTATGGAGTAAAAGAAAGTCTGTAGGAATAAGAGTACCCGATAATACTATTGCTCAACTGCTTGCAAAAGAGCTCGGACATCCTATCGTAAGTACAAGTGTCACTGATGAGCAAGGAAATATTTTGAATAATGAGCAAGAAATACTTAAGCATTACAAAAATAAAGTCGATTTAATTCTTTACTCCGGACCATTGGGATTAATTCCATCAACTATCATTGATTTTAGCGGAGAAGAACCAGAAATTATTCGTGAAGGAGCTGGAACAATTGAATTTCTTGATGTTAGAGAAATTGAATAATCCAAACTAATAAAAGTCTTAAAAAATAAATTCGATCAAAATAACAATGAGAGACTTTCGAGAAAAGCTGAAAGAAGAAATTATTGTATTTGATGGAGGAACAGGTACTTACCTTTATGAAAAGGGAGTTTATATAAATAAATGTTTTGAGGAATTAAATTTATCAAATCCAGAACTTGTCAAATCTGTTCATCGAGATTATATACTTGCTGGTGCAGATGTTGTTGAAACAAATACCTTTGGTGCTAATAGATTTAAGTTGATGCCTCATGGATTTGACGAAAAAATTTATGATATAAATTTTGTAGGCGCCAAACTGGCTCGTGAAGTTGCTGGTGAAAATCATTTCGTTGCTGGTTCTGTAGGTCCACTCAGTGTTCAAATCGAACCCTTAGGCCGAATCGGATATGACGAAGCAAAAGATTACTTTAAAGAACAAATACAACCTCTGATTGATGGTGGAGTAGATCTAATAATACTTGAGACTTTTTCTCTTGTTGCTGAACTAATTCAAGCTATTAGAGCTGTTAGAGAAATTAATAACGATATCCCTGTTATTGCTCAAGTTACAATTAACGAAGATGGAAATCTTCTAAGTGGAGAACCAATAGAAAAATTTGTCAGTGAAGTATCAAAACAAAAAGTTGATATTATTGGATTCAATTGTAGTGTTGGTCCTAAACCGATGCTCGATGCTTTAGAAAGACTAAAAGAACTAACAAATCTTCCAATTTCAATTCAACCAAACGCGGGATACCCGGTAAATGTTGGTGGTCGGAATTTATATCTCACTTCTCCAGAATACATATCTGAATATGCAAAGCGTTTTATTCAATCTGGTGCGCAAATTGTTGGTGGTTGTTGTGGTACGAATCCTTCTCATATCAAAGCTATTCGTCGCGCTGTCTCGGCTTTACAACCTGCAAAAAGACTAGACATAAAAGTTGAGGAATTAAAAGTAGAGAAAGCCGAAAATGTTAAAGTATATCAGTTCCATGAGAAATCAAGATTAGCAAACAAATTACTAAGAGAAGAATTTGTTTCCCTGGTTGAAATTGTCTCTCCTCGTAGCGTCTCTCCACATAAAGAAATTGATAAAGCACGAAAACTTTATCATTTTGGAATAGACGCAATTAATATTCCCGATGGACCAAGAGCAATGGCGAGAATGTCGGCTCTTGCTCTTGCAGTTTTAATCCAAAGAGAAGTCGGTATTGAAACAGTACTTCATTTTGCATGTCGAGATAGAAATGTTATTGGTATGCAATCGGATTTACTTGGTGCTTGGGCCTTAGGTATAAGAAATATTCTTGCAATAACGGGGGATCCTCCTAAATTGGGAAACTATCCCGATGCAACGGCAGTCTTTGATGTTGATTCAATTGGTTTAACAAATTTGTTGAATAGATTAAATCATGGACTAGATCTTGCTGGAAATCCAATAGGAGAAGCTACTGGATTTACTATTGGAGTTGGCGTGAATCCTGGCGCAATTAATTTAGATGAAGAATTGAGAAGATTAGATTGGAAAATTCAAGCAGGTGCAGAATATATGATTACGCAACCTGTATTCGATGCTCGAATTCTTGAAAACTTTATGAAGAGAATTGAACAGTATAAAATCCCATTGATTGTCGGAATTTGGCCTCTTGTCTCTTATCGAAATGCAGAGTTTATGAATAATGAAGTTCCAGGAGCAAGTGTTCCTAAAGACATAATGGAGCGAATGAGAAGAGCACAAGAAATATCAAAAGAAGCGGCATTTGAAGAAGGAGTTAGAATTGCAAAAGAAACCTATGATTATTTTAGAACGGAAGTAAATGGAGTTCAAATTGCCGCTCCACTTGGTAGAATAGAAGCCGTATTTAAAATTCTAAGTGAAGAAGATTTATATACGATGTAAAAAAAATTAGTTCATCTTTCGCTCGTAAATTAAACTCCCCATTTTTTACAAATAGTTTTTTCAACTCAAGAGTCAAATCTTTCATATTTTTGTAAAGAAAAAATTAAAATATGGAGATTATATGGCAATAATACTTGATGGTGAAAACCTTACAATTGAAAAATTAGTTCAAATAGCTCGTTACAACGAGAAAGTGCAGGTGACCCCTGAATCACTTGAAAAAATTAAAGCTAATAGAAAAATGCTGGAAGAAAAAATAAATGCTAGAGAGGTTATGTATGGAGTAAATACTGGAATTGGAGAGTTTTCTGAAATCGTTTTAACTGATGAGCAAGTACAAAGATTTCAACGATATTTAATTTATAATCACGCTGCGGGTATTGGAGAGCCAATGCCGATTGAATATGTAAGAGGAGCTATTGCAAGTCGTATTAATGTTCATGTTAAGGGATATTCAGGTTGTCGACCTGAAATTACTTTGACATTAGTTGAAATGTTAAATAAAGGTGTAACACCTGTTGTATGTCAGAAAGGTTCAGTTGGTGCTTGTGGTGACTTGGCACCTATGTCTCAAATTGCTTTATTGCTCATGGGTGAAGGTGAAGCTTTTTACAATGGTGAAAGATTGCCTGGTAGGGTAGCATTAGAAAGAGCCGGAATTAAAATTCCTGGTTTAGAAGCAAGAGATGGATTGGCGAGTATAAATGGATCGAATTTTATTACAGCAATTAGTGCTTTGCAAATTTACGATATTAACCGTTGGCTAAAACAGGCAGAAATTGCTGCTGCTATGTCATTAGAAGCTTTACTAGCAAACCTCAAACCATATGATGTTCGTTTGCATCAATTAAGAGGTTTTCCAGGAGCAATACGTAGCGCTCGTGCGATTATGAAATGCATTGAAGGAAGTGATTTACAAACTGGAAAATTAAAGAGCAAAGTTCAGGATGCTTATTCCATGCGTTCGACTCCTCAAGTTATTGGTGCCGCTCATGATGCATTAAGATGGGCGAAGGAACAAGTAGAAATTGAATTAAATGGTGTAGCTGATAATCCAATCTTTTTAACGGAAGAAAAGTTAACTCTCACAGGTGCAAATTTCCAGGGTTCTCCAGTTTCTTTACCGATGGATATGGTTGGTGCTGCAGTAACCATGGTTAGTGTTCTTTCAGAAAGGAGGTTAAATAGATTACTTAATCCTGCATTAAGTGTTGGACTCTCACCATTTCTAACAAAGGACCCCGGATTTTTCTCAGGATTTATGTTAAGTCAATATACAGCAGATACTTTAATTGTTGAACAAAGAATTTTATCAAATCCAGCCTCGATTCAATCTATTCCAGCTGCAGCTGATCAAGAAGATTTTGTTTCAATGGGGATGAATACGGTCTGGAAAAACGCTCAGATTCTTGATAATGCATATGGCATTCTAGGAATTGAATTTATGGCTGCTGCACAAGCTCTTTATTTACGTAATTTTAAGCATGGAAAAGGAGTTGAAACGGCAATTAAGGTAATTAGAAAGTACGTCCCGCCCCTAGACGAAGATCGGCCTCTCTATCCTGATCATAATACTATGAAAGAATTAGTCAAATCATGTGAAATTTTGGAAGCGGTTGAAAAAGAAATTGATGGTTTAGAGTAAAAATTATTGGGGATGTGGAAAACTAAATTGTCTTATTTTTTTGTAATTAGGGTAAATAATTAAAATTTTTCTTGACATATTTTTCGTAATTTTTGAAATTACAAATAAATAAGGTAGTAATTGATGAAACAAATAAATCTACTTTTATTAATCCTAAATATTGTTTTATTCAATTTCTCATATGCTCAGGAGCATAAAATAGTAGAATTGCGTTCAAAGTACAATTCACTTGGTAGTTTTTGGGTTTTCAGTTTTGAAGGGGGTATGACTTATCCATTTACAGATTATCAAAAATCACTTCCAGGTTATTTGTTTAGATCATCAATAGAGTATTTTCTACCATCAGAAAAGTTTTTCACTTCAGGAATCAGAATTTCTAGTTACTTTGGGGAGTTAAATGGTCATTCAAATACGGGTAGACCAGCAGGTGATGGAAATTTAAAGAGAGTAATTAAGAATTTCAACACGCCCTATTTCTCAATTGAGCCATCGATTGTACTTGTATTTGGTTACAAAACAGTAATACCATATCTTGCCGGAGGGGCAGAATACATAATCTCATTCATTCCTCTCGAAGATAATAGTTATTCACTTTTTATGGACAGTAAAAGAAGTTCTGCTTTTAGTTTCATTACAGAATTTGGTATGAGGTTTTTTATTACTAATAAAGTCAGCTATAACATTGCTTTGAAATTTAATTTTGGTAAATCTGACGAACTTGATGGATTTGTTTCAAGGAAGAAAGATGTATTTTTTGCTCTTTCCTCAGGTTTATCTTTTCACTTATTTAGAAAAGAAAGGTTACGCTAGTTATGATAAAAAAATTATTTCTTAGTGTAATAGTTTTAACTACCATTCTTTTCTCTCAAACAAAAAAACAAAATGAATTAAGTAATAGTTTATGGTTAAACTTTGAGGGTGGGGGAAATTATTATCGCGGTGATTTTAATAAAAGTGCAATAGAATTTTATACTCGTGCTGGACTCGACTATGTGTTTAATTCATATCAATTAGGATTATTTGGTGTTAAACTTTCGGTGGGTTATGGAGCTATTAGCGGAAAAAGTTCCAGGTCTTTAAATATTGGAGATCCACCAAGAAATTCATCAAATTTTGTTTCTTATTCAGTTGATAGTAAGATTGGATTAATATACTTATTGAACTTAAAATCAATTAAACCATATTTGAGTGCTGGTGCTCATTCAAATGTATGGATTAAAACTCTGGATGAACAGCGAAATAATGCTTATGAAAAAAAGCAAGATGTTATTGTAGGTTATTATGGTGAATTGGGATTTAAAGTTAAATTAACTGATGGTTTAACACTAAATTTAAGTGGACTATTTAACTTTCCTAATTCAGATAAAATTGATGCGTTAATAAGTTCTAAAAAGGATTTTTATCTTTCGAGTTTGTTTGGATTTTCAATTTATTTCCTTTCACAAAAAGATTCCGATAAAGATGGGGTTGTTGATAAATTTGATAGATGTCCAGATACACCATTAGGCGTACAAGTGGATCATTTTGGTTGTCCGAAAATTCAAAGAAAAGATTCTGATAATGATGGAATTCCTGATCAAGCTGACGAATGTCCAGATACTCCTCGTGGAGTTACTGTAAATTCAAAAGGTTGTCCAACTGATGAAGATGAAGATGGGATTCCTGATTATCTTGATAGATGTCCTGGTACGTCAAAAGGTATTTTAGTTAATGAAAAGGGTTGCCCACTTGATTCAGATGGTGATGGAGTTTATGATGCAATTGATGAATGTCCTGATACACCTGTAGAAATAACAGTTAACGAAAAAGGATGTCCTCTTGATAGTGATTATGATGGAGTTTATGATTATATTGATTTGTGTCCTGATACTCCAATTGGGACTATGGTTGATGCAAAAGGTTGTCCTGTAGTTATTGAAAAGTTTGAAGCGCCAGT
>CAKZPH010000201.1 GCA_937138605.1 uncultured Ignavibacteriales bacterium | reverse complement strand
AAAATTAACACCTGAAGTCTCACTACAAAGAATTAAAGAGTGGCAAGAATCAAATTGAAAGTAAAAATATGACAATTGAAGAATTACGCGAACTAGCAATTAAAGAGCAAGCCCGACAGAATAAATTCAATAATCGAATTTTAATTTGCGCCGCTGCGGGTTGCATCTCCTGCGGATCATTAAAAGTCAAAGAATCAATCATTCAAACATTAAAGAATCATAACCTACATGATAAAATCGAAGTGGTTGGAACTGGCTGTATTGGACTATGTGGCGCAGGTCCATTAATTAAAATTAATAATGATGATACCATCTACAAAAATGTTACTGAAAAAGCAACTGAAGAAATTATTGAAAATCATATTATCAAGGGAGAAAAAGTACAAAAATATCTGATAAAACCAGACGATCCTTTTTTTGCTTCTCAATTAAAAATTGTATTAGAAAATTGTGGAAAGATAAATGCAGAAAGTATAGAAGAATATATTGCCGTTGGCGGTTACGAAGCACTGGCTAAAGTATTAACTGAAATGACTCCTTTGGAAGTTATTTCAGAAATTCGAAAAAGTGGACTCCGCGGGAGAGGAGGTGCTGGTTATCCTACCGGTTTGAAATGGGAAATAGTTCACAAAGCCAAAGGTGAGCAAAAATTTGTTGTTTGCAATGCAGATGAAGGTGACCCTGGAGCATTCATGGATAGAAGTGTGCTTGAAGGTGATCCACATCGTGTTTTAGAAGCTATGGCAATTGCAGGTTATGCCGTTGGTGCTAGTCAAGGTTATATTTACGTTAGAGCTGAATATCCACTTGCAATTGAGAGACTCAGGCTCGCTATAAAGCAAGCAGAAAAATATGGTTTGTTGGGGAATCGAATTTTCGAATCGAATTTTAATTTCCGAATAGATGTGAGAATTGGCGCAGGAGCTTTTGTTTGTGGAGAAGAAACAGCTTTAATCCGATCGATAGAAGGCAGAAGAGGAAGACCTCGGCCAAGACCCCCTTACCCTTCTGAAAAAGGTTTATTTGGAATGCCAACATTAATTAATAATGTCGAGACATTTGCAAACATCGTTCCAATAATTCTTAAAGGTTCTTCATTGTTTGCTAGTATTGGCACTCCTAAAAGCACTGGAACAAAGGTCTTTGCTCTGGCGGGAAATATCAAAAACACCGGTTTAATTGAAGTACCTATGGGAATTTCACTGCGGAAAATAATTTTTGATATCGGTGGTGGAACACCAGAAGGAACAATTTTCAAAGCAGCTCAAACTGGTGGACCATCTGGTGGATGTATCTCTGCAGAATATTTAGATCTCCCGGTAGATTATGAATCATTGCAGCAAGTTGGTTCAATGATGGGAAGTGGTGGCCTTATAGTAATGGATTCCACCACTAATATGGTAGAAGTCGCAAAATTCTTTATTGATTTTTGTAAAGATGAATCATGTGGCAAATGTATACCATGCCGCGTTGGAACTGTTCATATTTCAGGATTACTTGGTAAAATTTCAAATGGCAAAGCGAAAAAAGAGGATATGGAATTGCTTGAAGAATTATGTTATATGGTAAAAGAAACAAGTCTTTGCGGATTAGGACAATCAGCTCCAAATCCTGTTCTATCTACTTTAAGATTTTTTAAGAATGAATATGAACAAAATTTAATCAAGGATTAATAAATTTATGGCAATAGTAACACTAACAATCGATGGAATTCAATTTAGTGCTAAAGATGATGAAAGTATTTTAGAAATTGCAAAACAGAATGGTATAAGAATTCCTACTCTTTGTCATCTTGATGGTTTATCAGATGTTGGAGCATGTCGATTGTGCCTCGTTGAAATTGAAGGTTGGAATAAATTGATGCCCGCTTGTACTACTTTTCCAATCGAAGGTATGGTTATACACACACAAACAGAAAAGCTAAAAAAATATCGCAGGATGATAATTGAATTACTGGCATCAGAAGGTAATCATCAATGTGCAGTTTGTGTGGTGAATAATCATTGCGAATTACAGGATTTAGCATATGAAGTTGGATTGCAATATGTAAGATTTCCATATCTCTATCCAAAAAAACATGTTGATGCAACGCATCCAAAATTCATTATGGATCATAACAAATGTGTTTTGTGCACGCGTTGTGTTAGAGTTTGTCATGAGGTTGAAGGTGCCCATACATGGGATATTGCAAACAGAGGGATAAATTGTGAAATAATTTCAGACTTAAATCAGAGTTGGGGTTCATCTCCAAGTTGTACTTCTTGTGGAAAATGTGTTCTTGTTTGCCCTACTGGTGCATTAATTGAAAAGGGTGAAACAATTGCTGAAATGGAGAAAAAACGTGACTTCTTAAAATATATTGTCACTGCTCGTCAAAAACGAGAATGGATATTAAACATGAGTGATGAGGAGTAAATATGAAATTAAAAGTCGCAACAGCCTGGCTGGGTGGATGTTCTGGTTGTCATATGTCTTTCTTAGATTTAGATGAAAGATTAATAGAACTTGCAGACAAAATTGAGCTTGTTCATTCACCCTTTGCAGATATCAAATCTTTTCCGGAAAACGTCGATTTTACCCTAGTAGAAGGTGCGATTACGAATAATGAGAACATTGAGATGGCTCATATCATTAGAAAAAGATCAAAGTTTGTTATTTCATTTGGCGACTGTGCAGTAACTGGTAACGTAACTGCATTGAGAAATTTTTTCTCACCAGAGGAAGTAATAACGAGAAGTTACATTGAATTATCTTCTAACAAAAACAAAACACCTAATGATTATTCAAACTTAGCTCAACTTATCCCAACTGCTAGACCACTTCATGAGTTTATTAAAGTCGATGCATTTTTACATGGATGTCCACCAACTGCAGACCAAATTTGGTTTGCTATTTCAGAATTACTCGAAGGAAGATTACCAGAATTTCAGAACATATTTTTAAGGTATGGGTAAAATGAATAAAACAATAACAATATCACCGGTTACAAGAATTGAAGGTCATGCAAAAATTACTATACATTTAGACGAGAATGGAACAGTTCAGGATGCCCGCCTGCACGTTGATGAATTTAGAGGATTTGAAAAGTTTTGTGAGGGTAGATTACTCTGGGAAATGCCGGGTATTACCTCTCGGATTTGTGGCATCTGTCCATCAAGTCATTTAATCTCTTCTGCAAAAGCTGGCGATGAAATATTTGCCGTTGAAATTCCAGAAACAGCAGAAAAACTTCGGAGATTACTGGTTCTTGCACAATGGGTACAATCTCATGCGTTAAGCTTTTTCTATCTTTCTTCTCCTGATTTACTCTTGGGTTTTGATTCAGACCCATCAAAAAGAAACATCTTGGGTTTGATAGAAAAAGACAAAGAATTAGCAAGGCGTGGAATTCGATTAAGAAAATTTGGCCAAGAAATCATTGAAATCTTAGGTGGTAGAAGAATCCATACTCCTTGGGCAGTTCCAGGTGGTGTTCGTGAACCTTTTGATAAATCTAAAAAAGACCATCTTCTAAACTGGATTCCAGAAGTTAAAGAAACTGCCTTGATGGCATTAGAAATTATCAAAAAAGTTCACCAAGATTTAGAAAAAGAAATTCCAAGCTTTGGGAATTTCCGAAGTTTATTCGTTGGGTTAGTTTCAACCGATGGTGGTTTAGAATATTATGACGGTACACTCAGAGTAATGGATGGCAATGGTAATATAATAGCTGATCACTTGGATCCAAGAAAGTATTATGAATATTTTGATGAGCATACCGAAAATTGGTCTTATTTAAAATTCCCATTTTATAAACCCCTTGGATATCCTAAAGGAATGTACCGTGTAGGACCTCTTGCTCGTGTTAATATTTGCGATTATATCGAGACTCCTTTGGCGGAAAAAGAAAGAAGAGAATTTAAGAAGATTGCTGCTTCAGATGGAGTGGTAAACAATTCATTTTATTATCATTATGCACGTTTAATTGAAACATTATTTGCTGTAGAAAGAATTGAAGTACTACTAAATGATCCGGCAATTTTAGGTGATCACATTCGTGCTCGTGCCATGATAAACAGGTATGAAGGTGTTGGCTGTAATGAGGCTCCTCGAGGTGTGCTTTTCCATCATTATTGGGTTAACAAAGATGGAGTTCTTCAAAAAGTCAATCTATTAATTGCCACAGGACAAAATAATCTAGCAATGAATCGAACTATTAAACAAATTGCTTCAAGTTTCATTGAAGGTTCAAATATATCGGAAGGAGTATTAAATCGTATTGAATCTGGAATCAGAATGTATGATCCATGTCTATCATGCTCCACTCATGCGATTGGCCAAATGCCTTTAGTAATTCAATTCATTGATGCTAATGGTAATGTTGTTCATGAAATAAGAAAATGACTAGAATTTTAGTGATTGGGTTTGGAAATACTCTAAGAAATGATGATGGTGCTGGTTATAAAGTTGCAGAATTAATATCAAAAAATTTTTTAAACATTACAACTGTAACTTCCCATGACTTAAAACCCGAATACGCTGAGCTTATTGCTCATCATCAGGTTGTTTTTTTCATTGACGCTTCAATAGATTGTAACGAACTTGTAATTGAAGAAATTACAACCATTCCAAATTCTGAAATTCAAAATTCCCATCATCTTAATCCTATTCAATTAATTTCTCTATCAAAAAAATTATTTCGCCAAGTGCCTAAAAACATCTTTATTGTTAAATTACCAGCTATCAACCTTGATTTTGGAGAAAAATTATCCCAACCTACGCAAAAAGCAATGGAAAGCTTTCTGAATTGGTTTGAAAAATTTCAAAAATCTTTTATTTCTTAAACTAGTACCAAAAATGAAATTGTAAAACAAAACTATTATTATTTTTTTCTAACGGCTTTTCTAAATTAAATCGTACTTGAGGTTTTAATTTTATGAAAGGATATGGTGATACATCCAAACCCAAAATTAAATGTGAAAAATATTGATTATTTTCTTTCAAGTCCGGAACCGAATAATCTATTCTACTTATAACATCGAACCCGGTTTTAATTCGATATGCCAGTTCTGTCATAAAAGCTCGGGAATTTTGATCAACATTAAAAAAATTCTGAGCAAACACAATTTCACTTAATAAACTAAATCGATGAATTCCAAAACCGCCAAAAACTGAAACTAAACGATAAGGAGTTGATATTTTTTGAAAAGAACCGTAGGAAGTTCCAACCAGAATGTTAAACTCCGTAATAGAAGGGTTAAACTCAATTTTACTAATATATGAAGGATCTCTCATAAAAGGTGTTTTATCCTGACCTACGGAAAAAGTAAAAGAGACTTGATCTAAGGGTTCAAATTTTAATTCAACGCCCGTTTGAGAATAACCCGGTTCGAAAACTAATCCTTGAGAATTCTTTTTGCTCAAAAGTCCTCCATCACCACCCCTAGTATATGATGTATGATCGTCAATTCTAATTCCAAAATCAGGTAAAAAAGTACCTATTTTAATGTAACCATCAAAAGGTAAGAGATTTAGTAGTATACCATATGCTTCAAAATATCCACGATAGATGTCATATTTTGTTAAAAACTTTATGTCCTCGTCTAGATTGATTCCGAGATAGATTCCACCTGCCATTTTGTGAAAATCAGCTTTGTTTAATTCCTGGGAATACAAATATTGGAAACGAAAATCTAAACCAAATACGACGTTTTCATTCAAGTTTTGACTAACACTACCTTTCGTTTTCATTAGTCCTAAATTATTCTTTGCCCAATTAAATCCATCTTCGTTTCTTAATAGTCCGCCTGTTGGATTAAAATGACAATCAGAACACTTACCTCCACGTACTATCGCATACCTTGGAAGTGAAAATAGTTGTTCAACAAACAAAATGATCAATAAAAGTTTATAAATTTTCATAAGAATTCCTTTTTTACATTTATAAAAAATAAACTTTATTTTAACAATGATTTTTTTTTAACATCAAATTAAATTACATAAAAAGGTCAAGTTTATGGAAACTATGTATAAACTTTATCCACTTATTTTACTTATCCATGTATTAAGTGCAATCATCTGGTTAGGCTTTTTCCCCGTTCAAATTTCATATATCAAACCAATTACATCAGAATTTGATTGGAATGTAAAACAAGCACTACTAAAAAATTTTTTAAAAGTTACAAACACTCTTGGAATGATAGGTGCTACTGGAATAGTTTTGACAGGAATTATTTTGGTTTTATTAAATCCTGTATACAATTTTTTTGAGTTTAAGGCTAATCACTGGCTAACTACTAAACAGTTTGTAATTTTAATAATCCTTTTTATTATCATTACCAGAATAATTCCTTTATCGAAAAACTTAAAAATTAATATGATGGATTCTCAAAAAGATAATAAAATTTTCACTAGAAATTTCAATAAACTTATTCGACTATTAAGCATTGAAAAGGTCTTAGTTTTTATAAATTTTTTACTTGCATACTTACATCGTTTTTATTTCTAAAAATCACAATTAAAAAAGTTAGAGCCCGTGCAGGCAACCGGGCTCTATTGAATAAGAGAGTAGAGAGCTGAGGTGGGAATTTAAAAATCTTCAGGGAATTACAACCATCAATACTAACAGAACTATTAACAAAACTGTATAAATAAGCAGCTCTTTTACTTCCTTAGAATTCTTTAGTAAAATTTCTTTCATTTTTCACTCTTCAAAATTCTAAAAACAACTTATCGGTTTAAATAAATTTTGTCAGTCAGAGAAATTCAATTTTGATGTAGGAAAATGCTGATAGATGAATAATCTTAAAATCTTTGATATTTATAAATGAAATGTAGAACTCTAAGAAAGGAAAATCTAACCTAAACCCTCATCATCGAACTTTATATCGTTATCTATACAATACTTCACAAGCTCTGCATTTGAATTAACACCAAGTTTTTCAAAAATTCTTGCTCGATAGGTACTCACTGTTTTTTCACTAATATTAAGATAATATGCCATTTCTTTAACTCTTAATCCTTTACAAATTAATTTCATTACTTGAAATTCGCGGTCAGAAAGCAACTCGTGTGGTGCATTGGTAATTTTTTTTCTAGATAACAATTTTTCTTTTAACTTCTCGCTCATAATTTTTTTGTTTTGAAAAACCAGCTTAATTGCTTGAATTATTTCCTCTGGTTTACTTCTTTTTGTCAAAAAGCCAGAAGCACCAGCTGACATAACACGATGTTCATATTGATCTTCTGGATGCATACTAAAAACAAGAATAGGCAAATCAGGAAATTCACTTTTTACTTGTTTAAGACAATCAAGCCCACTCATTTCTGGCATAGACATATCTAAAAGAACAACATCAATATTTTTCGAACGAACTTTCTGAATAACTTCCAATCCATTTTCTGCTTCAGCTATAACTTTTAATTCAGAGTCCTGTTCAAGAATCCTTTTAAGACCTTCACGAACGACTGAGTGATCGTCTGCGAGTAAGATTTTTATCATTTGAAACTCCATTTAATGGTACTTTTAACGTAATAGTGGTTCCTTTCCCAACAATTGAATCAATCAATAACTCCCCACCCACTGCATAGGCACGTTCTTTCATTCCAATCAAACCAAGAGATTTAGGATCTCTAAGTTTTTCCTTTGGAATACCAATTCCATCATCGATAATTGTTAAAACAATTTGATTATTGACATTTTCTATTTTAACAGTAACGGTTCTAGCTAATGAATGTCTCAGGACATTCGTTAAGGTCTCTTGTAAAATTCTAAAAACTACAGTTGAAATATTTCGGTCGTATTTTTTATCGGGTAAATTTATTGTGAGATGGGTTTTGATTTCACTTCTTTTTTGAAATTGTGAGAGCTCCCATTCAATTGCGGGTATTAATCCTAAATCATCAAGAATAGATGGCCTTAACTCAGAGGAAATCCTTTGTACAGTGACAACAAGCTCATCTATCAAATTACTTATAGCATCAATTCTTTCTTCAAACTCTTTCTTGCGGGAAGGAGAAAGAGATTTTATATACAAAAAATCTAAGTTCAAAGCAGTCAAGAGTTGACCTAATTGATCATGGATTTCACGAGAGATTTTTGTTCTTTCCTCTTCACGAATTGTTTGTAAATGAATGGCAAGTCTACGATAATTTTCCTCTGATTGTTTAATTTTTCGTTCATATTCCTTTTGTTCAGAGATATCATGAAAGATGCTAAGTAATAATTTCTTATTGTTTTGTAATTCAATTATGGAATTAGAAATTTCTACAGCTACCTGACTTCCATCCCATAGAGTTAAAGTAGTAGATTCTCGAGTAGGAAATTTCCGATTATTTAAATTTTCAACAAATTTTTTCACATCGTTTTTGGATAAATTATAATATGCAATATTAAATGGTTGACCGATTAATTTTTCATAAGGTACTTTTACAAGCTCACAATAAGCCCTATTTACAAGTTTGACCTTTCCATCTTCATCAACAAGTCTCATTCCATCAGCTGAGTTTTCCCAAACATTTCTAAACATCTCCTCATTTTGTATTAAAGCTAATTCTGTTATTTTCCTTTGTGTTATATCTTCACCTATTGCTGAGAAACCTACCACTTCATCTTTTTCATTTATTAATGGTGATACAGTAAAGTTGACCCATATTTGATTTTTATCCTTATTATAGCATAGCAATTCAGCTGTGTAAATATCTCTATTATTAAGTACAATAGCTATTATTTCTTGAAATTTTTCACGATTTGCAAAATTATCAGTAGAAATAATACTGCCTGTAATAGTTTGATCATAAATTTCATTTGCTTTGTAACCAAAAACCTTCTCAGCTCCTTTATTCCAGTAAGTAATTTTTCCATCTAAATCAAGAGTGATAATAGCTATTGTAACAGAACTTTCAAGAATTGCTCTTAAAAATATGTTAGTTTCAGTTAATTGATTCTCAAGCTCCATTAAACCGACTAATCCACCTACAGAACCGGCAGTAGCTTTCAAGATTGAAATTTCAACTTCGTTCCAGAGTCTTTCATTAGTACAATCGTCAAAGCCAATAAAACCCCAAAATCTTTTCCCAATGTAAATTGGTATAATTAAGATAGATTTTATGTTCTGCAATTCTAAAATCTCTTTCTCAGG